>JAESRM010000076.1 GCA_016764635.1 Planctomycetota bacterium | reverse complement strand
GGCTTTGACGTTGGTCGGCGGGGAGCGCGGTTTCTTGATCATGCTCGAAGATCAGATTCAAGACGGTTCGGGTGAATTGGAAACGGATGATCTGCGCGTGCGCGTGGCGCGGCGCTTCGATGGTTCGACGATCGTGTTGCCCGGTGGGCGTTTGTCCATGGGGCTCTTGACCAAAGTCCTGTCGGAAGGACACGCATTGGTATCGGTGGACGCATCTCAGGATGAACGTTTCGACGCCATGGCCAGCGTGGAGAATTTGCGCCTGCGTTCGATCATGGGTTTGCCCATCGCGCTCGACGGCAATGTGCAGGGCGTTCTTTTTGTGGACAACCGTTTGCAGGATGGAGCCTTCGGCGATCTGCAAATCGAAACCGGTGAATTGCTCGCTGCCCATGCGGCCACGGCCATCGGAAACGCACGCATTCGCGCGGACCTCAAAGATAAGAACCGCTCGCTCGAGGAAGCGCACTTGCAAGTCGAACGCCTCAACCGGGAGCTGGGCTTGCGCGTGGAAGAACAGGACAGCGCCTTGGATGTGGTGCGCTCCGAATTGAATCGGGAACGGGGTCGCTATGATTACTCCGACATCGTGGGTAGCAGCGAGGCCATGGTCACGATCTTTGCGCAGTTGGATCGCTTCATCGACAGCGACCTGCCCGTGCTGATTCAAGGGGAGAGTGGCACCGGCAAGGAGCTCTTCGCGCGCGCCGTGCACTTCAACTCCAAGCGCAAGGATCGACCTTTCGTGACGGAGAACTGCGCGGCCCTGCCGGATAGCTTGCTGGAGTCCGAGCTCTTCGGTCACGTTCGCGGAGCTTTCACCGGCGCCTACAAAGCCAAACGAGGTTTGTTCGAACAGGCCGACGGGGGCACGCTCTTCCTGGATGAAGTGGGCGAGATGAGTGTGGAGATGCAGAAGAAGCTTCTGCGTGTTTTGCAAGAAGGCGAACTGCGCCCCGTGGGCAGCGAGAAAGTCACCAAGGTCAATGTGCGCCTGGTCGCGGCCTCCAACCGTTCCCTTTCGGAGCTGGTCGAGAAGGGCGAATTTCGCGAGGACCTGTACTACCGCATCTGTGTGTTGACTCTGGCATTGCCTCCCTTGCGCGACCGCAAGGGGGACGTGCCCGTTTTGGCGCGCCACCTGTTGACCCGGGCGGCCAAGGAATCCGCCCGTTCCGCCCCGCACCTGTCGATCGAAGTGCTCGAGGCTTTGGACCGCCATGTTTGGCCTGGAAACATTCGCGAGCTTGAGAACGAGATGCGTCGTGTGGTCGTTCTGGCCGGGGACTCGGTCAACCTGAGCAATCTATCTCCGGCCGTACTGCAAGGCCCGGGTGGGGATGGCGATGACGGCCAAGCCGCAGCGGCCCTGCTGGCGGGTAGCGGTGGAGACATGCGCGAGATCGTGGCCGATCTCGAAAAGCGTTCCATCGAAGCGGCCATGCAAGAGTCCGGGGGCAACAAGAGCAAGGCGGCTCGCAACCTGGGTCTTTCGCGCTTTGCATTGCAGCGCAAGCTGGATAAATATGGGTTGAGTCCTGCCAAGGGTGAAGTGGCTCCGGCCGACAAGCCGAGTGAGGGTTAGAGGACCCTGGGCCGAGGATCGCCTCAATGGCGGCCCTCGGCTACCGTACGCACTTGTTCAGAACGCTTACAGAAAACAGTGTGGCGTTCTGTCCCAACGCATAGTCAATCGCGTATCCCCCGCGAACCGAGCTGCGCACAACCGTGCGTGGGAGGCAAATGACTATGAAATACCTATTACTTTTGACGCCGCTGTTGATGGCCATGGCCCCGGTGGGGCCCAACCCAGCGCGCGACTTGCACGGGGCTGCCGTGGCAAGTTCCATGGACGAAGAGACCCGTTCGGTCACCCTGGATATCACAGGCATGACCTGACCCTCCGGGTGACCTCCCCGAGTGCGTCGCGCACTCGAGTCCTTGCCGTGGGCAAGCAAAGCATCCGTCGACTTCCGTAAAAAGCGTGCCACCGTCACTGTAGTTTCAAACAGCTACGACGAGAAGGCCATGCTCTCCGCCCTCAAGAGCGCCGGATTTGGCGGTTCTGTAGTGGCGAAAAAAACCAAACCGAAACCCAAGGTCAAGACGCCCCCGATGGCGCGCGTGGCCTTCCATGTGACCGGCTTGAAGAAAGACAAGGCCGGGTCCACCCCAGCCTCTGAGCCGAACCGGGTCACCAAGGCCCTCCAGGCGTCGGGCAAATCCATCGGAGTGTCCTGGGACTACGGCAGCGACGTGGTCACCATCAGCTACGACGCAAAAGCCACCACTCCGGCAAAGTTGGCAGCCGTCATCAAAGGCCTCGAATATGGCGCCAAAGAAGTGGCAGTCAAGCAGGCCCTGACCCAAGGAAGTGGGGGAATGGTGCACGCCATACTGCCCGCCGATGCTCCTAAGGAGTTCGCCAAGGCATTCCGTGCAGCACGCTCCGCCGGTCGACCCATCGTGATCGATTTCTGGGCGCCCTGGTGCCAACCTTGCGTGCGCTTGAAGAAAGAGACCTTGCACGATGCCAAGGTGGTCAAAGCGCTCGAGGGCGTGGAGGTCATCTTTGTCGACGTGGACAAGCATCCCGGATTGGCGCGCGCTTATGGCGTGGAGACCATTCCCAACCTGTTCTTCATCAACTCTGAAGGCCACGTGGTCGAGCGTTTGACCTCCTTTGAAAAGCCGGGGCCCTTCTTGAAGCGCTTGAAGGTCCTGAAGGCCAAGCCCGTAAAAAGCGGCAAGGGCCAGGGTCACTGAGATCCAGCTAGAGCGTCCCGAACGAGGGGCATTCTTCGACCCCGGTCACGGCGCCCGAAAGGCACGTGGTCGGGGTCTTCTTCTAGGGGAATGCGAAATCCTATAGCCCTAGGAATTGAGCACTGCCTGGGCCCCAGCGATGGGGTGGAGGCTTCCGGGGAGCTAATGGGGCCCGGTGAAAAAAGAGGCGGACAGCGCCCTGCCAAGATACGCTGCCCGCCTTTGGAGGACACAAGTCCCCCAGCGTAGGTAAATGCGCAAAGTGACCCTCTCGTCCGTCACCTTTCTCGAATTTATTGCAGTTTGAATAGGGACTTCGATGTTTTTTGGCGCCTAGGAGTGCTCCGTTGCATCAAATTCAGCCAGATAGTCCAGGTACAGGCAGGCCGACTCGAAACCCGGGCCCCGTTCTCCACTAACTCCCACTGTTATCACCGCGTTGCGGGCTGCCGGCCCCCCAGGCAGCCATTCGAGGACACCGGATTCAATTTTTCACCCAGGTGCATGGCAACGTAGAGATAAAATATGCCCTGCTCCTAGAGCATTGCGCCTCCTGCGCCGATGGAGGCTAGACCACCCATCATGACCCGCGAAACCCGAAGAAAACCCGATGCYCCCATGGATCTACCCCGCATCCCGGGGTATCGCATCGAGGGCATCCTTGGGCGGGGTGCTAGCGGGGTTGTTTACAGCGGGATCCAAGAGGCCATCGACCGGGCGGTGGCGCTCAAAATCCTGAGGGCCGACCTGGTTCGCAGCCGCCGGGCGGTGGAGCGCTTCCGGAGGGAGGCCCGCACGGCCGCACGCCTGGCCCACCCCGCCATCATCGCGCCCATCGACCTGGGGCAGCTCGAGGACGGCCGCTGGTGGTATGCCATGGAGCTGGTCGAGGGYATYTCMCTTGGCRAGCGCATCGAAGAGCGCGGTCCYTTGAGCGAGCGCGATGCCCTGCGCATGTTCATCCCCCTGGCGGACGCGCTCCAGCACCTGCATGAGGTGGGGGTGGTGCACCGGGATGTGAAACCTGCGAACATTCTGATCGACCCCCGGGAGCGTGCCCTATTGGCGGACTTGGGGCTGGCTTTTGCACGGGATGAGCCTTCCTTGACGGGCACCGGCGGCGTGTTGGGCACCCCCCATTATGTGAGTCCTGAACAGGCCCGAGATTCTTCCAAGGTCGACTCGCGCTCCGATATTTGGTCCCTGGGCGCCACGCTCTACCATGCGGTGACTGGACGGCCGCCCTTCTCGGGGACCAGCGTGGCGGAGGTATTTTCTGCGGTTCTGCAGAGTCCGCTTCCGGACCCGCGCCGGTTTGCCCCGGAGCTTTCGGCCTCATTCGTGGTGGTGTTGAGGGCTTGCTTGACCCGGGATTTGCAGCACCGTTACCAGGAGCCCCATCAGCTTCGCGACGACCTGCAGCGACTCTTGGAACGCCGATCACCCGAGGTTCCGCGCGACGGACTCGAACCTTTGGAGACCTCGTCGAACCTGAGAAAACGGATCTTGATCGGCACGGCCCTGGTGGCCTTGGCCGGCGGGCTCGCCTGGTGGCAGCTGCCAGCCCAGAACGAAGACAATCTAAGCCAGCTTCGAATGGCTGATCCGCTGCTGCCCCTGGAGATGTTGGAGGACAGCTACGAGGAGGGCCGCATTCGGCCCGTGGCTCTTTTGGAGCGCATCGCTGCCTGGCCCCGGCCGGGTGGGGAGGATCCGGGCGGGGCGCTTGGAAATCGACTTCAGACCTTGAGCCTGCGCGCTTACAGGGATCTGGGTGAAGCCCTGCGCAGCTTGGAGCAGGATTTGGATCCGGTGTTGGAGAGCTCATTGCAGCGCCGGAATTGGGTGGCTGCGCGACATTTACTCATGCGTGAGTTGCCGCGCAAGTTACTGGATGGGGTGGGTTGCGCCTCGACCCAGGCCTTGCCCGACGTTCAGGATGCGCGCAGTTTCATTCGCTGGGAGAGCCGCTGGGAGGAACGCTTGCAGGAGCATTCGCATGCGCGGCTGCAAGATGCGGAACGGGCGGCGCGTGCTTGGGTTAAGGAGCATGTGGAACCTGGSGTKCTGMTGAGTTTGCAACARCAGAACATTGCAGCGGCCCTGGCSAACAGTCGCAGGAGYGTGGGCGAAGTCCTGGTGGCMTTGAATKCSGAATGGAAAGGSCTTCCYGARKCGCAGGTGMGAAACGCMCTGACCGARCCGGTGAACACCCTTYTGGGCGGGTTGGARCAGCAGGTMCRKGCCCACTGGGACGTTTTGCARGGCGGCTTGACCRCATACTTGGATGGRCAGACCGAGGCCCTCTCCCAGCGYATTGAAACCGAATTGTTGGAGGGCTTGGATGAGGAGCTGCGCGCTGGTTTCGATAACGAATGCATGCGCTTGGGTTTGGATCTAGACCAGGTCCCTACGACTTGGAAGCAAACGCTGCTGGACCATCGCGCGACCATGGGGGAACGCTTGCGCCGGGAAGGACGCGGCAAACGCATCGCGGTAGCGCGCAACGAATGGGAGCGCGATCTATTGAGCGTGCAAGCCTTCCATGCGAGCAGGCACTACGGAAAGGCGGCCGCGCTATGGAGTGACCGGTTGGCCTCCCCTTGGCGCGTCAGCGTTTTTCCGGGTATGGAGCGGGAGCTGCGCGAGGCGCGTTTGCTCGAAGATCTGCTGGTGCGCTGCGCAGGCCGCTTGAATGAATTGAGCGGGCAGAAAGTCCTCCTCACCATTCACAACTTCTCCCAGGAAGGCACCCTGGTGGAGTGCCGCAGCGCGCTCGAGYGCGGGGTGGTGTTGCTGCATGGAATCCGCCGGGAGCGCAAGCAGTTGTTGTTGCGCCGGACCGGGGAAGCGAACATTTCCGTGCTGGAGGCTGTAGATGTGCTGAGCTTGGCGGACCAACTGGCTGAGTCGGATTCCTCCCTGGAGTTGCCCTATGGCAGGGCCCTGGCCCGGGCGCTATTCCTCTATCACGAAGGGAACTTGCGCGGGGCGCAAGCGGCCTTGCCCAAGGGCGAAGCCAAGGCGGACCCCTTGACCCGCGACCTGGAGCGCCGGATATTGCAGCGCTTGACCCTGGGCGCTGAGCGGACGCCGGAGCAGTGGATCGTGATCATGGCCGCCTTGACCCGCGACATTCAAAGTGGCGGGCAGGCCAGCCGGCGCGCGGGCGAACAGATTCGGGGCCTGCTGGCCGAGCCTGGCTTGGATCCTGAACGCATGCCGCGCCTGGATGAGCTCCTGGTGGATGCGGTTGCCAATCAGGGCGCTCGTTCGCTGGAGAACCTCTATGCGGACGCGAAAATTTTGGAGCGAGGCCCGGAGCTGGCCTCTCGCCGCGACGTCCATCTGGGTTGGTTGTTCGATGTGGCTCCGGAATCCTGGACCCTGGGCCGGTTCCTGGCGAGGCCGGGGCACCTGTACCTGCCCGCCTTCGTAGGGGAGTTGGGTGGGGCCGAGCATTGGGTGGAGGAGCCGCTCACCCTGGCGCTCACCAAACCCTTGGAGATCGCACGGCCCTTGGAATTCACCCTGCACTTTCGGTTCCCTGAAAATGGACCCGTGGCGCCGGTGCTGCTGAGTTTGGGCGGATTCCATCTGGTGTTTGTGAGCGATGGGAGCCATTCGCGTTTTGTGGGCGGCAGTGGGGACCCTCGAAATTTGTTGCAGGCCTTGGCGGAGGGGCA
>JAESRM010000178.1 GCA_016764635.1 Planctomycetota bacterium | reverse complement strand
GCAAGAGTTCCTTGACGAGTGCTTCCACCACATCCTGAAGATCCTGATGGACCAGCAGCCACATCGCATTCGGCAGCAAGAGAAGGATGCTGTGACGTTGGCTGTACGCACGGTATGGACTCTTCTTCCTCTGCTTTGAGTTCGTCGTTGCCTGAGGCGGCTTGTTGCGCTGCGGCCTCTTCCCTTTGCAAAGCTTGCAGAGCCGCGTTGGAGAACGAGGCCGAATCCTTCGGGACAGTGACCGGATTTGCGCCAGCCTGCTCTTCTTCTTCAATCAAACCTCCGCCTTCACGCGTGACGCGTGAAACGGGTTGCACCTGGGGGTGACCGGCAGCCAGAATGCTGTTCGGTTGCAAGAGGTGACTGAAGGGGGAGGAGGCTGAGGAGATCTGCATGGGGTAGACCCTGCTTGATCGGAAGTGCGCCCGGTCAAACTGGTACCCAACCTCCAAATTCGGCCATTGGCTCCGTTGGAGCGACGGTGTGTATCAATTGGGTGACAAGCCCGATGGAGCTACAGGCATACACCTTCTGATTGCGCGCAGTGGCGTGTGCGCCAAATGAAGAACGAGCGGCTGGCTCGCTATGAGGCCATGCGTGGCGCGGCTTGCGCCGGGCAGTCCACGGGCAGGCGGCCCGCGTGGGCAGCGATCAAGCCAGCTCGGAAGCCGTGGGTTCCGATGTCGCTGCAAGCTTGTCGGAATTCTTCGGTGGGGGAGCTGCCGAGTCCTTTCGTCCGTTCCAGGTGACACATGTCCATCAACGCTTCCACGAGCTCGCTCACCATGGGGCCGTCCCGTTCGACTTGCTGGGCCAACTCAATCCATTGCTGGGGTGTGCTAGGTGTGTCGGTCAGTAGGGTGGAATTCGGGTGCTTGAGGTCGATCCGGTAGGAAGCCCAGCCAATGATGTGCATACGCTGCAGGTATCCTTGTATGTCCAAGGCGTGATCGTGCTCGCAGCGAATTCTATCGTCGAACAAAACCTGGGTTCCGCACATACGTTCGAGTCGAATTCCAAGCTCGGAATCTTCGCCGCCGGCGTAAGGGAAACGCTCGTCGAAGCCACCCACTGAGTCGAGCAGTTGTTTTGGAATGGACAGGTTTCCCGTGCAGAGGGTGAGTCCGGCGTAGAGCACGCCGGTGCGCATGAGCGGTTGGCCAAACAGAATGCGGGAGGATTCCACGTGGGCGCCGAAGGAGTCCACTTGGAATTCGGGCAGCAGGGAGAAGGTGCCCATGACGGGCAGTTGTTCCGTGCGCGAGCGGTGGGCCTGGAGATGGCAGTACAGGTTGTCCTTGGCGGGGACGGCGTCGTCATTGAAGAACACGATGATTTTGCCGAGTGCGTGCTCGACGCCCAGGTTGCGGGCGGCGCCGGGTCCGGAGGCCTCTTGTCGGAGGACGCGCAAGGCAAAGCGGGTGTTCACTTCCGCAAGTACTTCAGCTGCAGGTTGTCGGGAGGCATCATCCACGACGAGGACCTCGAAGCGCTTGGCTTCCAGATCTTGAGAGTTGAGTTTCTCGATCAACTGCACCAGYTCCCGGGGGCGATCGTGGGTCGGGATGACGACCGTGAGCTCGGGTGCGGACTGCGCCGGGGCCTGGGGGATTGTCTCGACGGCTAGCGTGTCGATCGGGGGCTCAAAGCGCTGGCGCCATGAGGCCACCTCGCAGGGCGTCGTCAAACGCTCGGTCCCGATGAGCTGGAGGAACTCGCGGGACTCTCCACCCAGCACGAGCAGGGCGTTCACGGCCAGGCTCAGTTGCAGGTGTTCAGAACGCGTCAGGGGCCGGGACTCGACCAATACCTCGAGCGGCACGGTTGTTAGGGATGGGAATCGAGTTTGGTAGGCGACTTGCAGGGCGTCAAGCGCCGTCTGTCGATCGATGTCCCGGTCGGGGTCGTGCCTGAGGATCAGGGCGCAGAAACCGTCCTGAGCCACGCTCTCTAGCATGCCCATCAAGCGATCGAGTTCTGCGGTGTCGTGCCAACGCGGCCAGGCGAGCAGCCGTCGCTGGGCTTTCGTTTGCACGAAGGACGAAGTGGGGTCCAACGAGACCAGCTCGGAAAAGCCGGACAGTCGGTGCTCCCGGAAGCCGGTCAGGTATCCGGCATGCCACCAGTTGAGATTGACTTCAGCCACGATTCGAGCCAGGTCCTCCATGGCGCACTGTGCGATCTCCGCAAATTCGCCACCCAGCGATTCGAGCGCATGCACATTGAGACCGGAGAGTTCCTTTGCAGCAGCTTCGAGGCAAGCCACCGGCTCTGCGGTATCGGTCACGATGCGATGGCAATCCCGGGCGCTCAAGTCCTGGATGTTCCACTCCATGAGGAGTTTGGGGTGCTTGCGGAAAAGCCGCACGTAGGCCTGGGCCACGGTGTGCTGGCGGTTTCGAATGTAGTCGAAGTCCATCACGTGGCGGTGGATGGCGCAGGCCTTCGGCTGGTAGAACAGGTCGTAGCCCAACTCGCCGAGGCGCAGGGCCAGGTCGGTGTCCTCACATCCGTAGTGGCGGAATGAGGGGTCGAAGCTGCCCGCTTCGCGCACCGCATCCAGGCTGACACTCACATTGCAGGTGTAGAAATTAGAGATGGGGTGGAAGGCTTCGGGTTCGAGTGTCGCGAAGTTGAAGACTTCGGTGGAGGACTCCAGGTAGCGTAGCAATGCGTTTCGTAGACAGGCTTCCGGTTGGGAGAAGAGGCCCAGTACGGCTCCCCTGACTCCAGGTGCGAAGGTCGCATGGGCACGCAGGTGCTCTCCGATGCAGTCGGGGTCGGGGATCGTATCGTCGTTGACAAACAGGATGAGGCGACCGGTCGAGACTGCGATTCCAGTATTGCGCGCGGCGGAGAGGCCGCCATTGTCCTGGTGCAAGATGCGTGTTGGAACGGGCAGCTCCAGATCCTCGAGCATCTCAAGGGTGCCATCGCTTGAACCGTCGTTCACAAGCACGATTTCGAATGTGCCCTTGGGCAGCAATTGCCTGGAGAAGGCCTCTAGGCACTCGACGAGCACATCCCTACGGTTGAATGAGCAAATGGACACGGTCAGCTCGGGCTGCATACCAACGAAGGGCTGTTGGCCGAGCGCGAGCAAGGCGGCATCTTGGGTGGCCGCTGTCCTCGCGGTTTCGTAGCTCTCTTGATCCACTGAGAATCCAGGTTCTTGCACGTGCCCAATCAAACGGTTCGCACGGTGTTTCTGCCAGAGTTCGAGCTCGACAGGATGGAAGGCGGTCTTTGCCATGGAGGCTAGAACTTCCCGCCGCATGACCACGCCGCTTTCCCAGAACGGGCCAGGGACCTCTCCCATCTGATCTGGGTGGATACGTTGCACGAACTGTCCCTGTGCATTGTGCAGGTAGTAGTCGCAAGTGACCAGGTCCAACGGGGCGTCGGCATTCAGCGCTTTGACGGCATTCTCCAAATGGTTGGCGAGCGGGCGGCAGCCAGGCTGGATCCATGCGRTCAGGGAGCCTGTAGATTCAGCGAGGGCGGCATGCCATTGCACAGCTCGACTCACGGAAGAGCATTGGACGATGCGCACGCCACGAACGGTCAGGTTGCGATCCTGGGTTTGATCGACCAGCAATATCTCGGTGGACACACCCTGTTGCGTTTGTAGGCTCTCGAGCAATTGATCGATATGCTCCTGGTCGTTTTCCCCGATGATCGCCAGGACGGAGACGAGTGGGTCTGGGTCTAAGCGGGGATTGCTGAGATCAGAATCGAGGTCGGTAGAGTTATGCATGGAGTGATTCCCCCTCAGAGCGTGTAGCTCCGTCGACGGGGCGTCCTGTGTACGGTTTTCAAGCCAGCCCTGGAGTGCATTTGCGTCTTGCAACACGGGTAGGTCAATGGCGCCATGCCATGCGGGAGGCCGTTGCAAGGCGCCGGGCAATTGAAGGAGGCCATCCGTATCCAGTGCGAGTTGAGCCCATAACTTCGGTGACTCCTCAGATAATTCAACGCGCACGTCCAACTTGCCGCCCTTCCCATGTACCTCTTTGGAGATGGCCTGGAGCTTGGCTAGCAGTGTTTGGGGATCGCCGTCTGAGACGGGATCAAGGCGCAGAACCAAACAAGCGTCTCGTCTTCCGACAAGCGGGGCCATGGCGCATGCGAGTTCGCGCAAGGCTTGTTCTGAAGTCCAGTTGGGCCATGCCAGCAGCTGGGTCATCGAATGGCCCAGTAGTTCAGGGAATCCGGAGACGCCCTTGCATTTTATGCCTTCCAGCAAGCCTTCTTCCCACCAGCAGTTGTTGAGCCGCGTGAACAGATTGTCGAGGCTGCGCTCGAGTCCTTTAGCTGAACGAATTGAGTAGTCACCTGCATCTTCCAGCGCTTTCAGGTTTACCTTGGCGAGCGTCCGGGCAGCGGGCTCGGCCAGCAACATAGATTCTTTTCGCCCCGCCAAACGTGCTTCAAGATCTTTCACAGTCATGACACCCCACCCGGGACCCAGGGTTCGGGGGTGTTTCTTGTAAAGGTGCACGTGGGCCTTGCTCACCAAGTATTGGCGCCGGACGATGGTTTCATAGGGCAGCACGTGCCGGTGGATCGCGCGAATCTCCGGGCGATAGTGGATGCGATAGCCGGCGTCCTCCAGTCGCAAACCGTAGTCGGTGTCTTCGGCATACATGGGGAAGGTTTGATCGAACAAGCCGACTTGCTCGATGGCTGCCTTGGATAGGCTGATGTTGCAGGTGTAGAAACYGCCGCCGCCCACGTCCACATCGGTGGTGAAGCTGGAGTAGGCAAAGCAATGCGTGGTAGCCTCGAGTAAGCGTGTCAGGTTTTGCTCGCACTCCTCCGTGGGTTGTTCAAAGGTTCCTAGGACGACTGCCTGTTGTCCTGTGAGTTCCCTGTGCGCTTCGATATGCCCGCGAACCGTGTCGGGGAAGGGGATGGTGTCGTCATTGACGAAGAGGATCCACTCACCCCTGGCCTCGGGCATTCCGTTGTTGCGCGCGCTGGCGGCGCCGTGGTTTTCCTGTTCGATGAAACGCAGTTGTACTGGCAACTCCATGTGACGGAAGAGTTCCTGGGTGCCGTCCGTGGAGCCGTCATCGATCACGATGAGCTCTAACGTGCCCGGCGGCAGTTCCTGCCTGCAAAAGCCTTCTATACACTCTAAGAGGGCGGCCTTGCGGTTGTGGCTTGCCATCAGSACCGTGATTGTTGGGTCCTGCTGACTGGGCAAATGGGACAGGCGCATCAGTTTCGCGGATTGGCGTTCCCATGCATCGCGAATGGTGAATAGGGACTCGGGTACGCATGCCAAAGTCTCTCCGAGGTGTGCGACCTGTCCACGTTGTAGCAGGGTTTGGTAGTGCGCCAATTCCACACCGGCGAAGCACGTTTGCTCCATGCTCTCTAATGCCTTGCGTCGGAAGAGAAGGCTCGACTGCCAGAAGCCGTGGGGTTCATCGCCGCAGAGATCTAGCGCCAGTTGCCGGCCGAAGCATGAGTCCGACTGTGTCAACGCCAGATTCGAGGTACAGAGCAGCGCCCCGGGATTCAGAGCGAGGCACTTGTGTAGCCGCGCCAGCTTTTGGGGAAGGGGTTGTACCTCGGGGTCCTKCCAGGCAATGCAAGGCGCGTCGGTCGCCTCGAGAGCTTGCTGGAAAACGGCGCCGGGGCTGGGRCTGCTCACMCGGATCACKCGKGCACCKTCGAATTGCARATCACCGTSGGTSGTTTGGTCYACSACGATGATYTCTGCGCGCACGCCGCGTTGKTCCTTCAACCAAGMGATCTGCTGGGAGACTTTGGCGCGCTGGTGATCGCGCGTGGGGATGAGCACGGCCACATGGGGCAGCTCGTGGGTGGGCGGCAGAGCACGCGGCTCGTAGCGGGCCAGTGAGCACAGCTCGGAATAGAGTTCCTGGGCTCGTTTGGGAGCGTCCTGTGCCATTGGGCACGCGCGCAGCTCTTCGATACCAAACGAGCGATTCAGTTCGGTGCCGGTGAATTCCTGGAGCCGGTCCAAACCTTCTTCGGAGAAGCACTGATCCAGGTGCATGAAGTGCCAGCGCCCACAGGTTTGCAGTTCCCGGAGAATGCGCTCGTGGGCTTCGATCCAGAGGTCATAGGCTTCGGCGAGGCCAAATGTCGGTCGATCGAGTTCCGGGTAGGCTTTGCATGCTTGCACAACACTGTGCGCGGCCGCGACCGGTGAACGGAATACGCAGACCATTTGCGCATCGGTGGCTTCCTGCACCCAATGGGGAAGCGTCCACACCAAGCGGGGATCCTTGAGGCAGAATGGGTGGGTGAGGTGCGCTTTGATCTCTTCCTGGATTTCGCTGCTGGATTGCAGTTGGGTTTTAGAGTCCAACCGGGCGAGCCAGTGCTGACCGTCGAGCAGGAGTTGCTCTGGCGGCGTTGCGGCGGCGAGCAACGCTTCATTGACCTCCAGGACGGACAACGATTCCAAACCTCCGTGGGGGCTCAGGGGCGAGGGCCGGTAAAGCTCT
>JAESRM010000177.1 GCA_016764635.1 Planctomycetota bacterium | reverse complement strand
GTGCCCTGCTCGGATAGAGCGGCGTACTCTACGGTTTCTGTGAGAAAGTGCGGCCTTCTGATGACCACCCGAACCTGACGACTGCGTTCTAAAATCCGCGGATCGCCTTCCTCAGCCCAGGACAAAATCGTATGTGCAGCTAAGATGTCTGCCGAAGTCGCTTGGCCTTCTATCGCGAGGTCTAGGTAACCGCCTGCCTGCATGTGAAGCTCGATCACTTGCTGCTCTCCGACCTTGATATCAACAATGGCCTCAGCGCGGCCCGCACCTCGCTGGGTGATCAAGGTTCCGTGTTGTACATCAAACAAAGGTCGCCCCTCGAGCACCACTCGGTATATGCCGGGAGGAAGTTCAAATTCGGACGGGCCCTGGGTCGATTGGCGACGTGAGATCAAGGGCAAACCGGAATCCATGTCGGCCACCCACAGCCGGAAATTGAAGTCGTACTTCTCTAGTCCTAGGACCCGGCCTCGGTCTTTTAGATCGACCTGGAGCGTACCGACTTTCCCACTCGAACCTGCGCGAACTTCCAGTGCCACGGCGGAGCCATCCGTACTTGCGGATACATACTGTACTCTGCCATCAAACCCACCTCCGATCACTTGGAGTGCATAAGACTTGCCAGGCTTGAGGGGGGAGAAATATAAATTGGCCGCAATCTTGTGAGCTGCTTTGCTCCTCCAAGCCTCCAGTTCACTGAGCCCCTTCCCACCCACTGCACGCACGAGAACCTGCGGAGTCCTTGGCCAATTAGAATGGTCGCAAATGCGTTCCCAATCAAACATGAATCCGTGCGGTTTCACCTTTCGCTCTGCCACGTCCCCTTGCTCATAGGGCTGCCCCCCACTGTTCAAGAGCCTCACCTGGACCACCGGTTGCTCGTAAACAACCGCCAAGCAATCCATGCCCGATTTGTAGAGTTCCGACGACAAGCGCACCCAGTCCTCAGCTCCAACCTTATCACTCCTCACTAGGATCTCATACTCGCCGTGCGCCAAACCCTCCATGCGAAAGCGGCCCTGGCGGTCGGTGAAACTCTCTCCGCTGTGACGACCCACCTGACCCGGTCCCCGGGCGGCAACGCTGCTCTCCGTGTGGCGAAGCAAGATCCGCAAGTCCCGGGCGGCGAGACCGCCAGAGCCGACTATTCGCCCTTGCAAGACCGCGGAACCAGATGATCCGGACCCGCACTGGGCGATCCCTATGCCGCTCATAAGGAACAACACCCAACACAGCAAAATCGTTTTGATGGTCATTGGTAACCTGTAGCGCATCGGGGGGAATGGAGTCACCAGGATACAGGCTTKKTTTTGCCTGTACGCCTCGACGCCGCGTAAGTTAGGTTCAGGATGATGCACCATGAATGATGACAAGGGAATTGTAGAGGTCGCCGATGTGGCGGAATTGCGCTCGATCTTGGGCGATGTGAATCCGAGGGCGGCGGACAAGGACCGGCCGGACTTGCATCCTATGCAAGCGCGCTGGATCGAGGCTTCCCCATTCTGCCTGGTGGCGACCTCCGATGCCCAGGGGCGCTGTGATGTTTCGCCCAAGGGTGATCCAGCAGGTTTCTGCAAGGTTTTGGGGCCTCAGCAACTCGTGATTCCAGAACGGCCTGGCAATCGTCGGGCGGATGCATTTCACAACGTGATCGCCAATGGACAGGTGGGCCTCATATTCCTGATCCCCGGAAGACCCCAGACCCTGCGCGTCAATGGGCGCGCTCGCATCGTGCGTGATGCCCCCTTCTTCGAGGACCTGATCGTGGATGGCCACCGGCCCAAACTCGCCCTGCTCGTGGACGTGGAGCAAGTGTTTTTCCATTGCTCCAAAGCCTTCCTGCGCTCAAACCTCTGGGAACACGAAACATGGAACACCGACGTCGTGCCCACCCACGCTCAGATCAGCCACGCACTCAAACCGGATGGCATATCGCTGAAGGAACTCGAATCCTATTACGGCAAAAGCTATGCGACCAACCTCTATCGCGAGCCGGGCTCTAAGTGAATGGAAACCGGATCCACACAAGCCTAAGTCACCTTTCGCAAGCGACATGGGTCCGGTAAACTAGGAGCATGAAATCGAATCAGACGAGCGGCAAGGCCCTGTACACCGTCGCGCTTTGGACACTGTGCTGCTTTGCAGCCTTTTCGCTCACGGCCTGCGGAGAAAAGGCCGACTACGTCGCGGCCACGCGCCAAGCCGGCGCCACACGCATCCCTGGAACAAGAGTGAGCTTGCACGTTCCTGCTGGCTACGAGCCAGCCTCCGGTTTCGCAGGCGTGATGGACATCAACACCCGCTGCTCGATCATGATCACGGAGATGGACGGGTCCTTTGACGACCTGGCCAACTCCCTCAATGACCCCGCGGCACTGCGCACGCAAAACTTAGTTCTCTCCGACCGGGAAACCTACTTCCAAGGCACTTACCCCGGCCTCTTGCTGCAACTCACCCAGAACGTGCAAGGCCAGGATGTGCGCAAATGGATGTGGTTATTTGGCGACGACGATCGCAGCGTCATGATCATGGGCACGTGCCTCAAGCCCCTGGTCGCGACGGAATTTGACCGCCTCGGTGAAGCTGTACGGTCTGCTACGTGGGAGCCCAAACTCAGTTTAGATCTGACCAGCGAGGTGGACTTCTACCTGGAGGACTTGGCCGGGATGAAGCTCGTTACTTCCATGGGGCAGAATCTCACTTACAGCAGCGACGGGGCCATCGACAAGGGCGGAGCCACGGGCAAACCAATATTCATCATCAGTCCGAGCATGCAACCGAGCACCTCGGCTCCCATGGAATTGGCCCGTAAACGCATACGCAGTTACCCCCAGTACAAGAGCGTCTCCCCGGGTTCATTCGACGAAGTCTCGATTGACGGATTACTGGCCTATGAATGCGTAGGGACTGCCTCGCACCACAAGACCGGCGCCAGCCTGCTGCTCTATCAGGTCATGGTTTTTGAGGGTACGAGCTATTGGCTGATGGTCGGCACATGCTTACTTAAGGATCAAGCCACCCAGTTGCCCGCGTTCAAGCAAATGGCCGCAAGTTTCAAACGCCGCCAAGAAACGCTCACTTCGAAGGACGGCCGGACCTCCATTGAAGTCCCCAGCAATTGGAAACTCCGATCAGGCCTTTCCGACGAGGCCGACATTCAAGCAGGCCAGCCCATGGCCGAAACCTATTTGATGGTGCTCAGCGAGCTCAAATCGGAATACGGCGAAGGGGCCACATTCGAGGATWTCTGCRAGGCCACGCGCTCGAGCTTCCATCCCCCGGTGAACCCCGCCACCGACATCAAGATCGGAGGCCTGCACGCCAACAAAGTGCGCCTGACCGCCGAAGTGGGCACCAACGTGCCGGTCTACCTACACGTGAACGTCGAGGGCCCCGAGTACTTCCACCAAATCGTCATGTGGTGCCTCGAAGAATCCGAGTCCACCGCAATGCCCTCATTCGAGCGCATCTTGGCCAGTTTCCGAGAAGTCCGTTGAGCCCCCGCAGTTTCACAGACGGGTAAAACTGCGGGGGTTCCAGGCGCTCCCGTTCATCCAGCCTTACGCTGATTGAGAGACCTCTGCTGATCGGGGGTCAGTGTGAGCACTACCAGGTTACGGCCCGCTGCTTTGGCGCCATAGACACCCTCGTCCGCGGCTTTCAGCAGCGCTTCCACATTGCTCATTGAGTCGCAGCGAACCGCTGCTCCTAGGCTCACGGTGACGCTCTGGTCAAATCCACCGCCACTGATTTGATTGTCTTCCACCGCTTTGCGCAGGCGCTCCGCACAGGATTCTGCATCTTGCAAGTTGCTGTCGGTACAGATGATGAGGAACTCTTCACCTCCGATTCGGCACACCGATTCCTCGGTACGCGCCGCATCGCGCAACGCTTTGCCCGTTTTCTTCAAAACGAGGTCACCCGCGTCGTGCCCGTGGGTGTCGTTGACATTCTTGAACAGGTCAATGTCCAACATGACCACCGACATGGGTTTGCCGGTTCTGCTGGAACGCGCCCATTCCTCTTCCAAGCGCCCCATAGCAAAACGCCTATTGGGTAGGCCTGTGAGTGCGTCCGTTAGGGAGTCCTCTTTCATACGAGCGGCAAGCAAACGGCTGTGTTCGCAGTGGGTGCGAATGATTCTGCGATCTTCGTCGATCATTTCCCAATGCTTAAGGAAGCTCCGGGCGGCGCCAATACGTGCCAGCAATACAGGACGTGAGCTGCCTTTGACAACAAAGTCGTTGATACCGGCTTCGTAGGCTTCGAGGATCTTCTCCTCATCATTTTCGCCCGTGAAAAGCATGAAGTAGGCACGCTTTCCGAGTTCGGTACGACGCAAGTTGCAGCACAACTCGATGCCGTTCATGTGGGGCATTTCCCAATCAGAAAGCACCACTTGCGGCGGGGCTTGCCKGAACATCTCCAAAGCCTCGCGCCCGTCCTCAGCCAAACGCACGCGGTGACCGGCCTTGGCCAAAATTCGCTTGATCGCCATGCGGACAATCTTGCTGTCTTCGACGAGCAGGATGTCGAGCCCGCCGCCAGAACCCCGCGGAACCAGGGGCTTGCCGCCCGTAGCGTTGAATCTAATGGGTTTGACACCGCGCTCATTCCAATCGCTCAGCTCCGAAAAGCCGGGCAAAGTCTGCGTCGGTACACTGAACAATTCGCCCCAGTCCCACCAGTCGTTGACGACGGTGTCGCTCAGTGCGTTGAGCTCGTCCGAGGTCAATTCCAGGCGCTTGCGCAGCTCCACGAAACCTCCCCACAAACGTCTGCGAACCACGCTATCGGCTGCGATCACTTCACCGAGCAATTGACCCGCGTAGGATTCACCCCGTGCCGATTCGSCCACCTGCACCATCGCCCTGTCGGCAAGGCGCARTTCMCGACTCGCTTCAAGCATAGAAGCAAACACTTCGCGGGGCAGGCCCACATCACGCATCGTTGCCCACGCCACCGTATCCCGATCCACCCCAAAGTGCTCGAACTCTCGCAGCTCCAATGACTTCTCCGATTGGGTGTCCAGTAACAACGCGTCATAAGCTTCCGGATCGCTCTGTACAAGCATGACCTGGCCTAAGGTAGCGAACAGGCCTGAAAGGAAAGAGCGCACGGGATGCTGGGTACCACACAAAGAGGCCAAACGATTGCAAGCTATGCCACTCGCAAGCGCCCGCGTCCAAAATTTATCGTAGTGAAATTCATTTGAGTCGCCCAGACGATTGGCTCGGAACAACAAGATGCCTAAGGCCGCTTCCCTTGAGTTTTCGAGACCCAATTTATCTACCAACGCATGCGCAGCTTCTCGAGTCAAGTCGGCCTGCGCGCCCACCTTCAAGTCCCCATTCAGCAAACGTAGGACACTGAATAGATGAAGATCATGGACGAGAATCTCGACCAATTCTTCGGACTCCGGGCTGGCTGCCCAATTTTCGCGCAATAGTGCCCGATGGGTCGCAGGAATCCGGGGGCGAAGGATTTGTTTTGATTCTAAACCGAATATGAAGTCACTCATGGGCGCACCTATGTAGGAAAGGGTGTTACTGCGCCTACTTTCGCCCCTTGGACCAGCCCAACTTTGACCTGATCCAAACCGCCCAAATAGCGGGTCAACCCAGGGAACCGGGTGCAGCTTCGTACCAAGCTGCGACAGTTTCGAACCCAAGGCTGTACCCATCGAACCCTTAAGGGAACTCCTTCCCGGTGCTGACGGCCACCCATGGCATGAAAGGACGTCTAATTATCCGATGTTGCACGCTACATGGCGGATGATCTAAAGAACATCGATGAGTGGTATGAAACCTCCCTGAGGATTGGGTCATCGTGATCTCGGCGTAAAAACCTAAGCCGCAAGGGGCCTCATGTGGCGTGCAGCCGGGGCCTTCATGACAGGGAATGGCCCGCCTGCTATATTGCTGCCCCGGCTCCATCCCAAGGCTCCAATGAAACTGCTGCTATTCCCCATCGCCTTCCTCGCGCTCACCGCTTTGCAATCTAGCGCCGCGCAAAAGCAAAACCCGCCCACGCGGAAACAGCTCAAGGAGTGGACCAGCGAGTACCTGGAATTAGGGTCGCGAGCCATGGACGGAGATCGCTCCCGGCAACTTGAAATCCTGAAACTTCTCGGGACCGCCGATGCGCTTACCGTAAATGGCGAAAAGTCATGGCGCAAGAAACTCGGCAAGGCCTGGACGAAACTGAAGCGCGACCCGGCGCTGAAGTTCATCGTGCTGTCGCTGGCGTTCTACGGCCTCGCGACCTTCGAGGGGCCGATGATGGCGATCCGCAGTGTCAATGTGGTCAGCCACTTCACCGACTGGACCATCGGCCATGTGCACTCGGGCGCCCTCGGCTGGAATGCCATGGTCACCTACGGCACTTTCTATTTTCTGGTGCCGCGGCTGGTGGGCGCGGAATTGCACAGCACCCGCCTGGCCAATCTGCACTTCGTGCTCGCCCTCGCCGGGGCGCATGAAGCTGGTCTTCATCTCCACGGTCAC
>JAESRM010000176.1 GCA_016764635.1 Planctomycetota bacterium | reverse complement strand
CGCACCGATAGGTGATCCCCCCAACCAGTAACGCGAGCCCAGCCACGTTCATGACCCAGGCTCCCTTGACCACACCCGCACCACCGCCGCTCTTGTTGCTGCGCAACCAGGCGATGGCGGTCAGAAGGAATGCCAAGATGAAGGCGTACAACGCTTTGTAGAAGAAGTCGAACTTGTAAAAGCTGACTTCCATCGGCACGCGGGAGAACTCCCCGCGGGCTTCGGCACGGGCTTGCAGTAGTTTGGCTGTAGCCAAGGCTTGAGCCGAGAATTGAGCTTCGTCCTGGCGGGACTTGAACGTCGCGCCAATGGCTTCGAGCGCGGGCAGGTTGTCCATCGCATCGCCGTTGCCCTGCAAGCAAGCCTCGACCATTTCGGGCCAGGTGTACCAAGCGGGAACCGCCTCGGGTCCAGAGGTCGGAGCGAATAGAGCCAATCCGCCGTAACTGCGGTGGCGTAGTTGCTCCAAGGTGCCAATGATCGCTCGCCATCCGGCGTCCACATTGCTTCCAGGCTCTTGGGAAACCAAGGCGCGCGGTACACGAGCTTTGATCTCGACCGAACGAGCCAACCACAAAGGCAGCTCAGGATCCTCCCCAGAAAACAGTTCCGACAACTCAGGAACCGTGCTGACCGGAAGTTTGACCCCTGCGAACTCACTGAGGCGCAGAAGGTCCTCAAGCTCGAGGAAGTTGCGGGACAAGTTCAGAATCTGACGCTCGATCGTGTCCCGTTCGGCAGATTCCTTGCGGCTGGCTTCCTGGGCCTTGAGCATCAAACTCTGGCGCACGGTGAGGAGCTCGTTGTAACTATAACGGTCACGCTTCTTCTTGTCCTCCAGGTCCAACCCCAGGGCGACGGTCACCGCTTTCAGATCCACCACGAAGCATGCATATTCCCGCGCTTGCTCGGGGAAAAAGATGCAGTCCAGCAACCATGCGATCGGAACCAGCTTGCCCTCGGGGCTCAGGTCCTCGGTCTTGATGCCGCGCTTTCCGTTGTAGCGCAGCAACTTGAATCCGGCCATCGTGTCGAGCGGCTTGATGCGGCCACCCTCCTGGATGGGGACTCGTGCCCAAGCATCCAAAACCTCGGGGCTGTACTCAAAGGTGCGTCGCACCCCAGTATCGCCATGTCCCTCACCGGGAGCGTGATTGTGACCCGTGTGATCCTGACCGCTTTGGATCGCGAAGGCCTGGGGGCTCGCAAAGCAAAATCCGAGCACGGCAACCCATGCGAACAGCATGTTCCTTTTGATGAAGTGATGCATAACTAGGCGTCCTCTTTTTCGGCTTGGCGCTTCTTGGCTTGCTTGGCTAGATAGGATGACAACTTTTGCCCGAAGGCGATCAGCATCCCGATGGCGATGACCCAACAGGCATACTCGGGCCACTTGTCAGACGGGTTGCGCACCACCGCGAAGGTGGAGTACAGGGGCGTTCCAGGGGGCGCTTCTGCCGGTCCCCAACCCGACTGGAACATGACGAGACCATTCTCTCGAAGGGGTTCGTTCATGGATATGTGGATGGGGGTCTCCGACTTGCCTTCTATGCGTAGCACGTCGCTGGCAAAGACGCTCGCGATGCGCGTGCGCGGGTGTTCCTTCTTCGTGAACTTCTCCAGTTGCACGTCGAAGGGCAAAGGATAGCGCTGCCGGCGAAGATGGATCGCGTAGGGCTTGCCTTCCCAATCGAATACGAAAGGCGCACGGGCACCAGCCCACAGGATGCCTTGCCGTCCTGATACTCCCTGAGCGGCACCCTTGGGGACCACGTTGGCGAAGGTGGCGGCCCAATTGCCTCCAGACTCCGGATTGCGTTTGCGCGGCATCACTGCAAAACCATCCACAACAGGATAGGCGGTGCTCCAATTCGGCCCCTTGGGCAAAACGCTGGCATTCACAATGAAGTGCTCGAGATGCACGTCAAAGGGCAAACCCTCGCCGCTGAGCACACGCCCCGGTACGTCTGACAAACTGCGCACAACGTCGTCGCCCACGGACCATTCGTTTTGTGAAAAGTCCCCTTGCAAGTCCACAACGGCCACTTCCCAGAAATCGTAGCTGACGAAGTTGGAAGCGCGCTGTCCCTCGTAAAGCGTCACATGCCCCTCCGATGCGCCCAGCATTTTGACGAGTCCGGCGAGCAGCAAGATACCAAYGCCCGAGTGCAGGATCAAAATACCAACCGTGCGCTTGGACTTGCGCATGCGGACGAACCCGCCCACGAGCAGGTTGACCGCCAAGAGCATCATCAGCGAGACGGCTCCGGGGAACGGAATCGCCAACGGGCCCAGATGGTAGACCAGGTAAAAGGACTCGAAGAACTTCTCTTGGGCTGCGAAAAGGCCCGACTCGGCAGACTCCAAGGTGCCAAACAAGGTCAGCAAGAAAAGCCCGATGAGCAATGAGGTGCACAGGCCGAACGAACCCAACCAGCGCACTATGATGTTGGATGATTTCTTCATTGGGTGGTCTCCCACTTAAGGCTGGTGACGAATTCGCGCAGGGCGGGTTCAAGGTCTTGCATGGCTTCACTGGATCCCACGCACTTGACGAAAATGGTCTCGTCTTCAAGCGGCACGACCACCGCCATCATGGTGTCCTGGGTGCCCTTGGACACTCCGCTCATGCCACTATAGGAGCCGCTGAACTTGACCCAGTAGGCGGAGATTCCAAAGCAGTCGATGCGGTCACCCGTCATCAGGTCGGTCTCGGAAACAGCAGGCAAGCCGAGTTGGCCGCGCCAGCGGTTGACGTTGGCTGCCACACCGCCGGCAGCGCCTCCCAGTACGGTCACGCCCAGGTCCACGCCGCCGGGCAGGTCATAGCCAAGCTTGCGCATGGGTTTGGGACCCTGGACGGTCCAGCCATCCGGAGCCACATGGGTCATGGTGCGCGCGGCCCGGGTCGCTTCGGCTTCACTCGTCCCCGTCTTGCTCGGTGCGCCGGGGAAGGTCAACGAGCGAACAAAGTCGTCGAAGTGTTCGGTCTCTTGGGCGATCACATCCTTCGGCCCCACCATCTTGAGAAAGACCATTGTGCTGTCTTGCTGCACGATCAACCCCACCAAGGATCCTTCGGAAAGGTCGCTGCCGCCCATGCCGTCGGAGAACGGTCCGGAGACCTCTACGCGCACAGCTTGCAACGAAAACAGCTCAGTGGTGGGCATGCCCGCGATGTCAGCCTGTGCAATCGGTGCCGCGCCGAATTGACTGCGCCAACGATTCACGTTGTCGAGGATTCCGCCGGCCGTGCCCGGCAACGCCGTGAGGTAGCATGCGGCATCATCGCGCCCGGCCACCTTGAGATTCAACATGCGCAAATCGGTGGGTTTAGCCTCCGTCCAGCCCTCGGGCAGGTCGTAGATAAAGGCCGCGGCTTGGGGCTTGGCACCGTGACCCTCTCCGGTCGGCGCTGCTTGCCGCGGGCCAAAGCGCTCTTCGCTGGAGGCGCTGACGCCTTTCCAGTCAGGACGCCCGATATTGGTCTGGGCTCGACGCTCCATGGCCACATCGGAGTTGTCGGAGCCACAGGCTGCCAAGAGCCCTAGCAGGCAAAGGGGCAAGGCGCGGACGAGCGCCTTGCGGGGCTGTTTCGGTTCGTTATGAGTCGGGCACATGGGCGCATGGAAACCTTTTAGATGGGAGGAATCAATCCCTCTCGGGTGTTAGAGCACAAGCTCTTGCTATTGGGCAATTCGGCTGTTGGCTCGCTATTTCTGACGGGCAGCCACAAATTCGGTGATTTGAATCAGGCTCTGGCGTGCAGCCGATTCTGGCAACCCCTTTAGACGCTCCAGGGCTTGGGTCAACAGACCCTGGGCTCTTTTGCGTGCGAATTCGATTCCCGGACCGAGATCACAAGCCGTCCTAARGGCCAGCATGCGGGGTCCCTCGCAAGGATCCTGATAGGCCCCGCGGATCGCCTTCTGAGTGCTTTTGTCACTGTTCCTATAGACATGTAGCACGGGCAGGGTGATCTTGCCGTCCTCCACGTCGTTGCCCACGCTCTTGCCCACCACGCTGGCGTCTCCGGTCACGTCGAGCACATCGTCGATGATCTGGAAAGCCAAGCCGAGCTCCTCCCCGAAACGGCGCATGAGCTGGGCCAGGGCCGAGGGCTCCTGGCTGGGTGAATCGGGATAGCGGGCGCCTAGCTCGCAGGCTGCGGCATACAGCTCGGCCGTTTTTGCGGAGGCGATCCCCTCGTAGTCCTSCTGGGACATTTCAAAATCGTAACGTCGAGCGGCCTGCTCCAATTCCCCGGCGCAGATCCGCTGGGCGCTATTGGAAAGCACCCGGGCGGCCAGGATCGAGTCCAATCGCGTGGAGAGATGGAAGGCCCGGCTGTAGAGCATGTCCCCCATCAGGATCGCGGTCTGCTCATCCCAGATGACATGGACGCTGGGCAAGCTACGGCGCACATCGGCCCCATCGAGCACGTCGTCATGGACCAGGGTGGCCAGGTGGATGAGCTCCAACACGGCGGCCACGCGCGGATGCTCGGGCGTCATGCGACCTGTGGCTTGCGCGCTCAGTAGCACCATGGCCGCGCGCAATTCYTTGCCACGAAAACGGGCCACGTGGGCCGTACGTTCGCCCACCAAACCCTCGCCGGTCAACTCGCCATTGAGCTCCGAACGCATCTCCGCCAATTCTGCGGACACGGGTGCCAACAACTCGGCTAGGGAAAAAGTGGATGGGTTCATTAGTTCTGGGGTTGATCGGTTTCGGCGCCGGTCGCGCCGACGGACCGCTGGTAATTTTGCCAATCCTGGGGACGGTTGACATTGGAAAAAGGTTCACTACATCCAGGGACCAGGGGCAGCCAACGCACGCAGCGCGCGGGAATGGTGTCCGGGGTTGTGGGCGCATCAGGCTTTCCGATAAAGCTCGTCATGCGGCGCCTTCCGGCTTGAATCGAAGCACTCACGCTGGATAACAAATCCTTGTGGTAAAGGGCAAACAAGGGTTCCGGGTGTTCTGGTGAACCAAAAACCACGGCCAGGTCACCCTTGCGCGCAGCGCCCAGGAGCTCCAAAACCTGGCTCTCAGATAGACGGGGARGGTCGCAAGCCAGGGCCAATATCCAAGGGGTCGAGCAAGACAGCAGGGCCGCTTGCAGTCCACCGATTGGTCCCAAGTCAGGCTGCTCGTCCAAAACACAATCAAGACCCATGTCCCCATAGCGCGCGCTGGACCCCGTACTCAAGACCACTTTGCACACATGCGGCGCAAGCAAACCGTGGGCTTTCTCCAACAGGGTTTCCCCCCCACTGGCGAGCAAAGCTTTGTCCTGTCCCATTCGACGGCTCAAGCCGCCGCAAAAAACAACCCCGGTCACTTCCGAGGTCCGGACTCCAGGCGCCTGATCCATGGGTTCCACAGTGACGCTCCCCCGGTCAGTCCGACTCGGGCGGATCGCCACCTTCAAGTTTCTTTGAGGCTGCCGGATCTTTTGAGGCTGCCGGATCTTCATCCTTTATGCCTTTCTTGAACTGGGTGATGCTGCTTCCCATGGCGCGAGCCAATTCCGGAAGCTTACGCCCGCCGAATAGGAGCAGGGCGATCAAAAGGATAGGCAGCATTTCTTGCCAGCCAAACATTGCGAAGGGAATGTGATTCATGTCGCTATCGCGCCGGTCCCCCATGGGATCGAAGCGCTGAGTATATTAATGGTTCCGGGCCGGGAACCACCCACACTTGTGGCCAAAATTACGCGAGGACTCGCTTTTTGCCGGGTTTGCGCCGCCGCAGCCCCTCAAATGCTTTCGGCGGAGCCCCCCCACTAATGGAGGGGCTCCGCCGAGAGCTGTTATGTGGAACTCAAACTTTGAAGTTCAAGCTCGACCCCGGAAGGTCCGCGCTGATCAAAGAGGCCTTGATGGCCTTGGGAGTGTAGCTCTCCGGCATGCCACCCTTGGCCTTGTGGGTCACATCCCGCATTTCGAGCAGGAAGTCCCCCACTGCCGAACCGGGCTTCATCAGGCCCGCCAAGCGGCTCTGGAATCCATCGATATCTCCGCCCTTGCTGTCCTGGCTCAGCAGGCTCAGGGCCTCTTGCCGGGAGGTGATCCGGGCTTCGGCAAGCGATGTTGCTGATGGGGTGGCTTGGGTGCTAACCGCGTCAGCCTTTGAGGCTCCGGCGGTCGCTTGCGCGCCTCCGGATCCGCCCGTCCCGTCGTTGGTGGAAGCGTAGGTGGTGACGCCGGCCAGGTTGTCCTCGAGATGCTGCATGATCGTATCCATGCTGCGGCGCATGTCATCCTCAGACATATTCCCTGAAGCCAGTGCGTCGCGCAGGCGTTCCATGTGGTTTTCAAACTGCCCACGTGCGCCCGTGACCGCTTCTTTCGCCGATTCGGGGCTCTGCTCAATCATGCGGTCCAAGCGCTCTTGAATGTTCTTTTCGATCGCGTCTAGGCGATCATTCAATAGGCGATGGCGGGCTACAACACCCACCCTGCCGCATTCGTCTTGCTTCCATCTCTGGGTCTGCACCCATGGCATCGAGCTGG
>JAESRM010000302.1 GCA_016764635.1 Planctomycetota bacterium | reverse complement strand
CCGCCCCGCCGTTGCCGAAGATCGTGTCAGCACGCGAGCCTTCACTGATAATGCGCGGATCGGTCAGGATCAGGTTATCGCCATAGATCGTGTCATCGCCCGCGATGCCGTGGATGATGTCATCGCCATCGGGCAGCGGAATGGTTTCGGTGTTGCCAAAGTCCAGGCCGCTGACGACGAGGCTTTTGGTGAGTGGGCGCAGTTGCTGCTGGAACAAGCCATGCTGGCCGAAGGTGCTCGTAGGCTATCTCAAAGAGAGATTCGAGTGGCTCGCCGTGCATTTGAGATGGCGGCCCTCGCAGCGGAGGCCAATGGGGACCGGGCGGT
The DNA here is from genome assembly GCA_016764635.1 of Planctomycetota bacterium. GTDB lineage: Bacteria > Planctomycetota > UBA1135 > UBA1135 > NORP259. The sequence continues at coordinate 6,223 of JAESRM010000302.1, read as the reverse complement.
GCACGTGGAAGCCTTAGCATTGGTGGCGCGCTGCTACTTCCTAGAAGGACTTTCTGCGGACGGTCAACTCTGGTTGGAGGGGGCGGAAAAACTTTCCGTGCGCGAGGAACCGTTGGGGTATTCGCGTTGCAGGCAAGTCCGGGGGCTCTTCGAGCGCTCCCGGGGCAACCAGGATTTGGCCTTGGAAATTTTCGAGGACCTGTACTCCTATTGCAGGCAGCAAAATCTGTTTGAGCGGGCATTGAATGCGGCCCATCACCTGGCGTTGCTAGCCCCCTTGGACGGCCAAGTGGTTTGGGCAAGGCGAGCGATAGACGCGGCCCAGGAAGCGGGCAACGAAGCGCTGCTCGCAATTCTCTGGAACAACCTGGGCCTCACCTACGATCGAATGGAGCGGCCTATGGAGGCCCTGGCGTCCTATCGCCGGGCTCGTTGGTACCACTATAGGACGGGTGCAGAGAGGGAGAAGCTGATCGCGGATTGGGCGGTCGGGAGAGCCTTGAGATTGGTGGGGCGGGACCGAGAGGCTCACCTGTGGCTTTCAGACGTGACTCTGAGGGCGGAGAATCGCTGGCAGTCCAACCCCATGCCCGACGAAGAAGAGTGGCGCGGTCATGCCCACCAGGAGTTGGGAGAGGTGCAGGCGCAGCTGGGTCTCATCCCGGAGGCGTTGCTTTCCCTCGAAGTCGCCAGACGGTCTTTCCTGGGTCTGGGGACCGATTCCCTGGAAGCGGGATCCTTCCAGGGGTTGCTGGATCGTATCGACGAGTTGTCGGATTCGGACACCCCCTGACCCCGCCCCACGGACTGCCAGACCTGGCGCCCAAGACGCTTGCAAGTTCTGAATCCGGGGAACCAGTTAATCTAAGAGGCTTGATTCCAACCTGGTAAGGGTCCGATGCGTATCCTGTGGGACTGCCGAGGCCCACGTGATCCCCCCCCAGGGTCAGGTGCCCAAGCCTGCCCACGCTCCCTTCCCCGGGGCGCTTCCCCTCCATCTTCAAACCTCCATGCTTCGAAGGTACACAACCCCGCTCCTGCTGGTCCTGATCAGTGCGTGCCAAGGTTCACACAGTCCCCAGCCGAATTCCGTTCAAGCCTCGCTGGCTATCGAATTCGCAGCTTCCACCCGTGCGGTGGTCACCCATCCGTCCCATTTGGCTACGGAGCCAGGCGTTGTGGGGGATCAGGATTCGGGGTCGGTAGCGGCCAATCCAGGCGAGCAGGTTTCTGACCCCAATGGTTGGGAKYCGGTGGATACCGTGGGCGGAAAGTCGGTGGAGACGGTCCGCATGTTCTATGCCAAAGGTGGGCTGCGCAGAATTCACACCCAACTGAAAGGCCGACTCGGGCCGCTCGGGCACCACGGTCGGAGCTTAAGCCTCCATGAGAATGGAGCTTTCAGCCAGGAATCCTTCTGGGAGTTCGGCAAGCTGAATGGCCCTTATCGTGAGTGGTTTNAGKGGNNGKACNMATCNRMGMTNGANNGGCTTWANTTCKMWGKKSGGSAKSGGMAKRGNRTGTTTAAAGAATACGGCAGCAAGGGGACGCTTCGTTCCCAGATTGAATATCAAGCGGGTCGGCTGAACGGCGAGTTCCGCCAGTGGTTTGCGTCCTCCGATCCGCAAGAGGTCAGCCATTGGAAAAATGGCAAGAAGATAGGATCCTTCAGACTCTGGGATCGCAATAACACTCCGCTCGTGAAGGAGATTTTCGTGGAGGGGGTCCGCCACGGCGAATGCCTCGTGTATCACCGTATTCCCGACGTGGAAATAGTTCATCAGGTGGGCCTCTACCAACGTGGCTTCAAAAGTGGCGTTTGGATTGAATACAACCCCGAAGGGGAGAAGGTACAAGCCAAGGAATTTGTGCACGGGAATGTTTCAGGCTTTTACAAGGAGTGGCGCGGTGGGGTGCTGACCCTTGAAACCCGCTACGTGGACAACGTGGAGAATGGTGAGCGAACGGAGTTCTACGCCAGCGGGAAGCCGTTCAGCCGGGGCTTCATGGAAGATGGCGGCCGAGAGGGTTCCTGGTTCTATTGGGAGGAGGATGGATCGGTGCAGAGCACCTGGTCTGGAATCTACAAGGGCGGCAAAAAAGTGAGCGAGCTGCCTTCAGGCGCCTCACCGGTGGAGGATTCAAACCATGAGTAAATCAACAAACGTGTGGATCGGCATGTGGCTATTGGCTGGTATGGCTTTTGGTTTGGAAACCAATACGCCGAGCGATCCCGGTCAGGAGAGCGCTCCCGAGAGTGCCCAAGTTGACGCGGAATCAGGGGAATGGATCACTTTCTATTATCCCGGCGGAGGCAAGGCTCGCGAGGGCCATCTGTACCGCGGGCGCAGGCACGGAATGTGGAAGGGTTGGTACTTCGACGGGACTTTGGCCTACGAAGGGGCCTACCTGAATTATCAGTACGAGGGGCCCTGGGTGTTCTATTCCAAAGATGGAAGCAAGCTCGACCAAGGGAGTTTCTCCGCGGGTTTGCGCCAGGGCAAGTGGACTCGCTTTTTTCCCACCGGGAAAAAGATGAGCCAAAGCAATTGGAAGGACGGCAAGCAGGAAGGCCTGCGACAGCACTTCTCACCCGAGGGCAAACTCTCGGCGGAATACACTTTCGTGGATGGAGTCCGGGTGGGCCCTTCGCGCCTGTTCGGTGCCAAGGGCAATCTGCTCATGTCGGGCAACTACGTTCGCAACGGCAAGCAAGGCGAATGGACTTATTTTGCCCCTAGCGGAGATCGCAAGTCTCTCGGGCAATTCGACCGGGATGTGGAAGCCGGGCTGTGGCAGTTCTTCTTTCCCACTGGCGAAGTGGAAGCGCAAGGTGACTATATCAACGGAAGCCAAGAAGGCGCCTGGTTTGGTTTCCACCCCGATGGAAAAACTCGCTTTGAAGGTCAATTCAAAGGCGGCAAGCCCACCGGGCTTTGGGTTCACTACAGGATCAACGGATTGCGTCAAAGCTCCGGTCAAATGGAAGATGGCAGCCGAACTGGGTGGTGGCAGGAGTGGGATGAGTTTGGACGCCCCGATGATGGGGCTTCTGGATTTTACGAGCAGGGAAGGAAAAAGGAGTAAGTCATGATTCTATTCGCACTATGCCTGGGAGCTTGGCTCCCCATGTCCARCCCGATCGTTCCCCAGGAAACTGGCAAGCAAGAGGCCGTGGTCTCCTTACGCTTTGTTCCCAAAGTGGGCGAGCGCTTGCAGCACAGCTGGCTCGGGACCCACAAGCTTATGGCCACCGAGGTTTACTCCCGCGTGGAGGGAAAAGATCGTGAGTCGGCGAGTCAGYTGCCCGAGCTCGAAACCAAAGAGCGACGTATCACCACCGACCATGTGCTCGAGGTGAAAGGCGGYAAAATCKCTAAACTGCGTCGAACCTGGGTGGAYACGGAGATCTGGGGYARAYTGGATTTTCACTTCCCGGGTCAAGCACCGCTCGAGGTGGTCTTGAAGAGCCCCTTGGCCAACAACTCCACCAGTGTGGTCTTCACCCACGTTCCGGAAGAAGGCCGTTACGGCGCCTACTTCGACCAGAGCGCGATGGCTGAAAGCCTCCTGCAAAACGTTCGCTTGGATCAAACTTGCGAGGAGTTTCTTCCGGTCGCAGACGTGCGCGTGGGTGACACGTGGCAAGTGGACGTCAAGCACTTGGTGCGCCTATTGGCGCCCACGGGATCGATGGACTACCGACAGGTGAAACCTGGTGGGGCCATGCTCATTCGTACACTCTTGATGGGGATTGGGGGGTGCGCTGAAAGCGTGTGGAACCCAGACAATCTTAAGGGACACCTGGAGTTGAAACTGGTCAAGATTGCAGGCACCGGATCCTTGGCTTTAGCCCACGTGCAAGTGGACTATAGTTTCGAAACCACCAGGGATCGATCCGAAGCTGCCCGGGAATTACAGATGCTCGGAGAGAGCAATCGCGGAACCATTGTGATCAGCAACTCTGTGCACCTAGCGGGCAAAGGAAGGGGCACTTTGATTTGGAACATGCATCTCAACCGTGCCCATTCGTACACTTTGACGGGAACCGAAGGCCTGGACATGGTCGTGAAAACCCAAGCTCTCAACCAGCCCGCGGTGACGCAGACCATGAAGCTACAAGGGATTTCGGAGCTGAACTACCGGGCCACGGTCCTGCCGGAGATGGCTTCCGATCCCTCTTGGACCGGTAACCCCCACGAGCGCCCCGCAAACGTGACGGTGCCCGCGGAGCACAAGTAGGTTTGGCTCCTAGCGGAAGACCTGCGCTAGCTGCTTACTCGGCGAAGGTGACCCAAATGCCGTGGCTTAGGCCCACGCCTTGCGGATCGCCCTGGTCCGCGAACCAAACCTGGTAGAAGCGGGATTCTCCGGGCACGGCGCCGGGGGGGAAGGGCACGTTCAGCCGGGCGAACCCGAATTGGTGATTGAAGACTCTTTCGCGCTCAATGTGGCCAGCGAGCCACAGGGTGCCGCCGAAGAACGGCATTGCGTTGCGGGCGGTGGCGCTCAGTACGATGCCCATTCCAAACGTGGGGCCGTTTGAGACGTCGAGCTCGAAGCTCCCTTGCTGGAGTGAAGGCACTCCGACCACTTGGATGGCGGGGGTGGATCCGGAGGACGTGACCTTGGAGGTTCCGTAGGACAGGGGCCGGTGGTAGTAGGGCTCTTGATTAGGGTCGATGGGGAAGGGCGCCGACAAATCAGCATCCGTGAAGCCAGGAAGTTTGACCGCGACTTCACCGGCCTTAGCAAGCGCTGGGAAGGTGAAAGCCAACTCGGTACCGCCTGATTGAGAGGCAAGATGGGTGACCTTGATCGGTGTCCCATCGCCGCCGGGAATCAGCTGGGTGAGCCAGACCTCGTTGTGGGTGGGGTGGAAGTTGCGTCCCCGTAGCGTGACCAGGTTGCCGGCCAGGCTGTAGGTTTCGATGACGGGTTTGCTGGGGGATACGGCGCCGTAGAGGAACTGCACACCCGCGCGGTCATCATCCTCGATCGAGCGCAGACCTACGCCGAGTTGGGTGGGCACCCCCATGGTCGCTCCGGGTACCGTGGTATGGTCGAGCCCCAGTGCATGGCCATACTCGTGGGTCATGGTGCCTTGAATATCCCAGGGGAACGGACCGCTCCATTGGGCCATGTCGGGTTGATCTTGCCATGAGTCGGGGCCTTCGAAGAATCGGATCCGCCAACCATCCCCGATCGGAAATTCGAGGAAAGCATGCACGGATGAGAAGCCCGAGATCATGGAGGCTGTGTTGTCGTTCACTCCGCCGACTTCGGTGGCTAGGCCGGCGTAAAAAGAATCAAAGTTGGAGCGACCGGATCCGATGCCGTCCGGTTGATGGGTGTCGGTGCCGCCGCTGCCATGCAGGCGGCTGTTCCACTCGGCAGCTCCCTTCCATATGGCCAGTTCGGCGCCCAGGGCACCGGGGAAATCGGGGTCGGCCACGGTGTTGGAGTTGGCACTGGCCCCGTTGAAGTTGTTGAAGAAGCGATAGTCCCGCTGACCCAGATCCAAGGTGCCCCCGAGCAGTGTGAACCCACGGCTCTCCCCGGGCAGAACCCAGATCCCCACAGCCAAGGCCCCCAAAGCCAGCAAAACGTTGATGATTGTTTTCATGTCGGTCAAATTCCCCCCCGTCAGGGCCTACTCCCCAAAGCAGGCCTGCAAATCAATCATACCCCCTTTTGGGGGATTGGGCGGGGTCTTAGGGCTGGGCGAGCCGGCACGAAACTTGGCCGGCACGGGGGGCCTGGAGGGGGCCTGGCCTTGGCGTGCGCAGGCCCGCTAGGAAATGCGGCCTTGCCCCCTTGCAAGCCCCGTCCCAGGCCGCAATATAGCCGCGCAGTTCAAGACTACCCTGGCGTCGCGTGCCCTTTGCGCCGCCCAATCCCCCATATCGGGGCCAACCATGACTCAAAAAGTAGAATCCCACGCATTCCAGGCCGAGGTTCAGCAGGTGCTCTCCCTGGTGATCCACTCCCTATATAAGGATCGGGATATTTTCCTGCGTGAGCTGATCAGCAACGCGAGTGACGCCCTGGATAAGTTGCGTTTCGAGGCACTCACCAAGCCCGAGTGGCTGCCCGAAGGCGAGTCCCTGGGGGTGGCATTGGCCACGGACGCGGAGGCGCGCACGCTGACCATCGCTGACAATGGCATCGGAATGGACCATGACGATTTGACCGGCAACCTGGGCAAGATCGCGAGCTCAGG
>JAESRM010000175.1 GCA_016764635.1 Planctomycetota bacterium | reverse complement strand
GCTCGAGGTGCTCTTCCATCTCGACGTTGATCTCGACGATTTCGCCGGCGACGGGAGCGTTGAGGTCAGCGACGGCTTTGACGGATTCGATCTCGCCGAAGGTCTCGCCGTTTTCGACGATACGGCCCACGTCGGGCAGGTCGCAGTAGACCAGGTCCGAAGTGTTGCCGCTGGAAAGTTCTTCGATGGCGAAGTCGGTGATGCCCACCAGGATGGTGTCACCGTCGATCTTTGCCCATTCGTGGGAGGGTGCGTATTTACGGTCGTCGGGGCGCATGGGATTAGTTTTTGGGTCGGGAGTAAAAGGGGAGTTCGCAGATCGTGGCGGCTTGACGCTTGCCACGGATGTCTATATCGATTTCGGTGCCGGCGATACAGTCCCCGGAAAAATGGAATTGTTGGCGGATGGTGATGCGGAAATACGTGTAAGTGGGTGTAGGCCGCTGCTAGCGGCTATCTAACAAAGGAAGCCCTTGGATCGCCCGTCACATTGAAGTGGCGACTCGCCTTGGGCTTACCAGCCAATTTTTTTCCTCAGGTGGGACGACCGTGAAAAATAATATGAATGTGGCCCTATGTGGCCCTATGTGGCCCTCGATGGACGCAGCTACTCACCCGTAAAACGCTTGCTGTTTTCTTTGCCTTGTTTGTGGTGGGGACCAGTTTTGGGCAGGTTCGCTTTGTGGACCCTGCCAGTCCAGGACCTATTCATGATGGTCTTTCATGGGGGACCGCTTTTTCCTCATTGAGCGATGCCCTTGACCAAGCAAATGCCTACAACCTTGGACCCAATCCCAAGTTGCTACTTGCCCAGGGGACCTACAAGCCCAGCACCACCTCGCCACTCAATGTCATGCCGGGAGGGAGCGTAGGCCAGCCCTGGCACCACACCTTTTTCGTAAAAGTTCCATGCGAGATTTACGGAGGGTACGTTGGCGTTGCAGGTGGAGCGGGCGCAAGCACGACGCCAGGCGAGCCCGATGGTTCACCTTACTTGACGGTCTTGTCCGGGGAGATAGGAGCTTCAGGTCCTGTGGATAACTGCGCTCATGTGCTCTATGTTGGAGACCCGAACGATCAATTCGCTTGGAGGTATAGCAAGCTGCTATTACGTGACTTGAGAATTGTGGATGGGCATGCACGACGTGAGCTTGCTCAAGTCCCCTGGGAGCATGAAAACGGTGGGGGGATTTATTCCCATGGTGCAGTCGTCGAGTTCGAAGCCCATGTTTTCGTGCAAGATTGCTTTGCTGATAATGATGGTGGGGGGATCTACATTCTCGACGACCCGTCGTTTACCCATGTCCTAAACTCCGGAGGCTTTCGCTCTGCACTGTCCCGCATCGAAGGCAACTGGGCAGGAAGGTATGGTGGTGGGCTTTACCATGGATCAGCCCCGTTCCGCCTTTGGGGAAGTGATTCTTTGGTTGTGGATAGTGCGACAGCCATTTTCAATACGGTGTTCAGGAAGAACCAGGCYATGAAAGGCGGCGGCATCTATGTCATCGGCGGCTTTCGCAGGGATGGGGAAGATATCATCTTCCAAAAGCCTGGTTTTTTGGTTTCCAATTCACTGTTCTTCGAAAACAGTGCGCTTGATGCGGGAGGTGGGGCTTTTATAGCTGATGATGTGAGCGGGGCCTTTCTGCCCGATGACTATGACTACGCCCTGCACTGGGTGAACAATACTTTTGCCCGAAACTCGGCCACTCTCACTGGTGGTGGCATGGAGTTGGCAATCAACCCCAATGTGGTTATCTCAAACTCTATCCTCCACTGGAATACGGCAGGGCCGAGTTCGGAGGCGTGTGATCTCTACTATCCCGACAACACTTTTTCGCTTCCTCCGACAGGTCTGCGGATACTGAACTGCAACATTGGGGGCGGGTGTAACTCCATTAAATGGTGGACGAATGTGCAGGGAGTCATCGGAGATGACCCGCAATTTGTGGACATGCTCGCTGGAAATTTCCAGCTCAAGTGGTCATCACCATGCCTCGACGTGGGATTGGATTCTCAACTCCCTTTCGATGACATGGATGTGGATGAGGATGACAACACGGTTCCGGGTGAAATTCTTTCACTAGACCTAAAGCGGTTCACACCCTTTGGTGCGATGGAGAACTGGCGGGAGATCGTGTACTTAACTGGACCAAATTCGGCAGTATATGGCACGATTACGGGCTCTGACGCCGGCGGAGATCGTCCTGGAGCTATTGTGGACCTTGGTTGCTATGAATTTTTCAACATCGGTCAAGCTTCTGGGTTTTAGCCGTAGGGGGCCGAGTTCCAGGTTTGCGGTTGGGCTCGGCCTAGCATGTAGGGGACCACGGGTTAGGGTTCGACAAGAGTTGGCAAATGACGAATATGAAGAACAATGATTTCATGACAATCAGCGGGCGCTTGGTTTGCACTGTGCTGACTCTTGGTGTTTGGGCTCTCAGCCCAGGAGTTTCTGCAATTGCACAGTCGGTGCAGGTTGAATCTCGCTCTTTTCACTCGGAGCCCACGTCCACCAATTCCCTATTCGGATTGTCGGTGGCTGTGGATGGGGATTGGTTAGGCATCGGCGGGATGCCAGACCCTACGACGCATTTTGGCATTGTAGGGTTGTATAGGAAGGGCGTGGCCGGGTGGTTGCCACGACAGGTGTTGGCAAGCCCTCAATCATGGGTGAGTGGCCAATTCGGGAGCAGTGTGATCATTGACGGGGGAACCATTGCCGTTGGAGAGGAAGGGTTCGGCTTTGTGCAGGGGGATCCCAGTTCACCCGTCCTTGGGCGTGTGGGCATGTTCGAGCTAGTTAGTGAACAATGGCAATTCAATCAATACCTCCGGGGTGTCAGCCCCTATGGCAGGACTGCCCTGTTTGGCCGTGTTTTGGACATGGATGGGGATTGGGTTGTGGTGGGTCAAGGTGGTGAGCGTGATCACCCAACGACTTTGGATCGAATTGGCGCGGTCTACTGCTTTYAGCGGCAAGCGGATGGGAGTTGGGTTCAGGCGCAGCGTATTCCGCCGCCCGCTCTGTCCAGTGTGCCAAGCGCTGCCTGGAGGGAATTCGGGTCGGAGGTTCGAGTTCAAGGAGGCTTGATGTTGGTCTCTGCAAATGGCGGCGGTAGTGGCGCCGGCGGGGCTGTATTCGCATACCGGCTTGTGGGCGGGACCTGGGTTTTGGAAAAGCAGTTCGTGAACCCGTTGCCTCCTAGTTTCAGCCAATATGCCTTTGGTCGGGGGTTGGCGATCGACGGGGATCGAGTTGCCATGAGTGCTGTTTCTACAAACTTTGGAGGCAATGGAGCGATCGATGACATGGTCGTTGTGTTTGATCATCAGGGAGGCGGGGTCTGGTTGGAAACGGATCGCGTATATGCGCCAGGGCCAGGTCAAGGACGCGCCGATTGGCCTCGATTTGGAATGTCTCTTGAAATGAAAGGGGACTGGATGTGGATCGGAGCGCCGGGGGGGCGCGAAGCTGCTGGGAACGACATTGGTCGCTGCCACCTGTTCAAGAGGGGTGCCTTTGGTCAATGGTCTGAGGAGCGGCAGATGAGGCATCGGGACCGGGATCCGGACACGGCATTCAGTCAGGATTCTCTGGGGCAAAAAGTCGCGGCGGATTTCGATTCGGGTTCCTTGATGGCCATCGCTCCGAACTACCGACATTGGGGGCCGGGTGGACCTTCTTCCAATCTTGCTGAGTGGGGTGGTGCCTACCTCTTCGATTTAGAGCTGGGCGATCGGCATTGTGGTGTGAGTGCAAACTCAACCGGACAACCGGGTTCATTGTCCTTGGTTGGTAGTGAGGTGGTTGGAGAATCAAACCTCACATTGCACGGCTACAACATGCCTGCTGGTGAGTTTGCTCTGTGCTTGTATGGGCAGCCGAGTGCCGCGTTTTCTTTGGCGACAGGAGGCGACCTTTGCCTCTTTGGTGGCCCGATCCAGCGCCTATTCCCTCTTCGTCGGGTTGGCGAATCGGGAGGCATTTACTTTCCCATCGACTTTGCGGATTCAGGCCATCTCAACACGCTGCTACCAGGTACCACCTGGGCTTTTCAGGTCTGGCACAGGGATCGGGTCGGAGGTCAGTCGGTGACCAACACCACTTCTGCGGTGACAATCACTCTGGATTGACCCTGATGGCCGCTAGCGGCGGTTCAGGAACTCTTGCGTGCTGTAGCGCGGGCCTAGGACGGCGGCGTGTTCGAGTTCGACCGGGTTGGGGGCGGTGCGTTCGAAGGATAGGCCTAGGGTGGTTTTGAAGGCTTCGATTAGGTGGGGGGAAACGGCAGTGGGGCCGGTGCAGGTGACATACTTGGGTCGGGTGGCGATGTTGCTTTCTATGGTGCTGGTGTGGATCGACGTCCCCTGATTCTCGGTTGGGAGGCGTTGAATTTTTGCTTCTGCGCTGCCTGGCGCGGCGCTTAAGTACCGTTGGTGGCAGGCCCGTTTGATCTCTTGCGTGCTTGAATTCTGCGGGCTTGCCAGGAGCTAGAGCAGCCGCTTCCAGTTCCTTTCTCCACGCTCGACGAAGAGGATCTGCACGGTGAACCCGCGCAGGCGATAGGCGATCAATGTGGGTCCGACAGCTTGAAAGCGGATCTCTGGTGAGTCGGTGAGGTCCTCGCGAAGGTGTCCGCTGGCCGGATGATTCGAGAGTCGCTCAAACGTAGAAAGCAGTTCTTCTAGAACCCTATCTGCAATCTGGGGGCCGAAGCGCTCTTCCACATCGAGGATGATGCTCGATAGCCCAAGCTTTGCTCTGGGCGTGAGTTGGTATTTCACCCGGTTTTCTTTTTGGAGGAGCGTCGCTTCTTCAGGGATTGCTTCAGCTCGGAGATGGTCAGGGGTCCATCGTGCAGCTCCCCCCGGTCAGCTTGAGCCAACCCCTCCGCCAGCGCTCCGCGGAGCTCGGCCAGATGGGCTTCTCGCAGCCGATCCTGGTCCACAAGCAACCGCAGGGCTTCGCGCACCACTTCGCTTTGGTTGTTGTAAAGGCCCGAAGCGACCTTGTCTTGAATGAGTTTTTCCAGTTCGGGTGTGAGGTTGACGTTCATGGACTCTCTTATCGCACCATTGTCCATTATTGTCAATGATGGACAACTCCGTGGCCCCTGGAGCCCCCTCAGGGGAATCATGGACAGCCCCTGCAATCGCCCGGCTATCCGGCCCACACCCCAATCTTCTTCATCCTCGCGCATGACTTCACCTCCTGCCCTATGGACTGGTTTCAGGCCCAAGGGGTGCAGGAATACCAGGAAATCCATCGACCCATGTGAACGCCACGTTCAAACCTCTGGCTGGCCAACAGAAATGGACAATCGTCGAGCACGGTCTATGAAGTCATAGAGCCCAGGTCAGGTACAGCACCGAACCAGCCTGAGGGGCTACCCTTTCAGCGCCAGTTCAGGAATTCTTCAGAGCTGTAGCGCGGGCCTAGGACGGCGGCGTGTTCGAGTTCTACCTGGTTCGGGGCGGAGCGTTCGAAGGTGAGGCCTAGGTGATCTTTGAAGGCTTCGATTAGGTGGGGGGCGAAGGCGGCGGGGTCGGTGCAGGTGCTGGACTCGGCGAGGGTGGCGATGTTGCCTTCGAGAGGGCTGGTTTGCACTTTGATCGATCCGTGGTGCAGGACGCGGGCTTTGCGGCGGCGTTGGGCGGAGCCTACGCCTTTTTTGTTGGCCCAGAGAATGTCCTGGGGGGTGGACTTGTGGAAGCACATGCCGGTGTGCTCGGTGTCGGAGTCGATGGACTCGCTGGTGGCATGGCAGGCTAGCTGCGCTTCGATGCCGACTTTGGACAGGGCTTGGATCAGGGCCTTGTGGATGCGGTCGTAGGAGGCGCCCACGTTGCCGCGGTAGAGGGGGTCGCTGGCGGCCGTGGTTATGGAGAAGGTCAGTTCACCCGTGTGGTGGATGGCGCCTCCGCCGGTGATGCGGCGGACCAAGTGCGAGGCTTTCGCGCGGTCGGGTACATCGGTGAGCTTTTGGAAGTAACCCAGGCTCAGGGTGTCGGGCGACCAGGTGTAGATGCGCAGGGTCGGCCGTTCGCCCAATTCCAACAGGGCCTCGTCGAGGCCCATGTTGAAATCGGGAGGGGCGCCGTAGGTGGTGATTAGGCGCCAGGAGGCGGACATCGCTATTGCCTCTTAGTGAGGTGTGGCGATGTGCGCGTCGGAGCCGGCTGCGTCGAGCAGGGCGGCCATGTCGTCGCCGCTGGGCTTGATGCGTACGAGCTTTGGGTCGTGCTAGCTTGTGCCCCAGCTAAGGCAGGGCTCCCGCATAACGGCTCTTCTTGAAATTCAAAATTTTGCTCGATGATGCTTAGTCCAGTGGTGAAGATGAAGAGTTACGGCTGAGTCGACAATTTGTAAGCGTTTCATAGGAGTCGGACTTTATGACATTAATGCTGTGTGAAAACTTCGAGCAGTTAGAATTAAAAGAGCGGATGAGCCATACGACAACAGTTTTTCATCAGTTTATGCCCGCAGGTTTTAAAAAAGCGACAAAAATTATTCTGAGCCTGATAGTCAGCTTAAAAGCTAAAGGCATCAAAGAAG
>JAESRM010000174.1 GCA_016764635.1 Planctomycetota bacterium | reverse complement strand
GTGACGCCCGCTCCTCTTTCATTCCGCTAGAACCGAAGGACTACTCGGCGGCTAGTGAGGGTGCAGCACCCGCCAACCCCAGGTTGTCCAAGTACTCCCAAGCCCGTTGCCTGCGTAGGAAGTCAAGCTTGTCCAACTGGACCTTGCCTTCCAATTCCAAGCGCTCAAGGCGCCCGCGAATATTGAGGTTCGCGGCCAGGAAGAAAGGACCCTCCTTCACTTTCGGAATTGAGAGGCTGCCAATGACCTTGCCATCCACCGTTCCTGTGACGACCCCGTCGGCACCCCTAGCAAGCTCGCACTTGTAGATGCGCTTCTGATAAATGGGTACCGGACCATTAGAATTGTTACGCAATTGGCCGCGAGAGTAACACCACACGGTGTGAACGAAGGCGAGGCCGATAAAGCTGAGGTCCTTGGGCGCTGCACACACACCAAAGATGAGGTTGSCCCCCTGGATGTCAAAGCTCTCGCCAATTGCGACTGCGGACCAGTCGTAGCGCGCGACCATCTCACCTTCCATCGAAACGTGGTGATACAAGCCGACTCTACCCGCCCAGGCGAGAGCGCCTTCATTGTGAAGCCAACCGGACTTGCTCGCGGTTGTCTCCTTGTGCGGGGTAGGAAGGCAATAACCAAAGAGCTCGTCGTCGTTGACGAAGTCACTGGCTTCTGCCGCGTTGTCGAACTCGTAGACGAATTTCCAACGCCCCTCCCCCAAGTCGGTGGCTTTACCACGGACGAGCTTGGTGAGATCTGCCGCAGCGAATGCACGCTTTCCTAAGTCTCCCGCGTAGGCGCGCAAGCCACTGCCCAGCCCATTGAGGGCCGGAATGTCCTTCTGACTTATGTTTACAACGGAGAGCCGGTCAAGCAAGGTGAGAAGTTCGCCCTCGGATTCCGGGTAGCCGGCTTCTGAGAGCGAGGTGATCTCCGTCGACAAAGCTCCGAGCTTGAGCATCCACTCGTATTGCTCCATCTGCTTCAGATCGGTCGCATCAAGCCCAGCGATTTTGGAGCCATTGAACTCCGCTCCAGCCAATGCGGGCAAGTAGGCACGCAGCCAAGCCGGCTCCGTCTTCTTGAGCTTCTTGCCCAGGTTGGTAAGCATGATCTCGGGAGAAAGCTTAGCCATGGCCCATTCGCTGACGCCCTTACGGGCCTTGGCGAAAAGGATCTTGCCGTCTGTAATGCTGGCGATCTTGAAGGCCGCCATCTTCCCCTCGATAGGGAAGCGGATTTTCTTGCCCCTGCGATGAAGATCGGCCACCCAGGACTCGCGGAATTTCGCGAACTCCATCAGGCGCTGCTTTTCAGCTTTTAGGCGTTCTACCAAACCTCCGGTCGCGGTACCGGCGGCCTCATCCAATTGGGCGATTGCGCCCTCAAGGTCACCGAGACTGGCGGACTGCAAAGCTCTAGATAGTTTCGCAGGGCCCACATCCGCCCAACGGGCAAGTGATTTTGGGTTGTAGGGTTCCGGCTCGGGCGGGCCCATGGCGCCGCCAGATTTACCGCTTTGCGCAAGAGCGCTCGTAGCTATTAGGGTTAGGAGTAGAGTTGTGAGAAAGGGAAAACGAAACGAATGGCTCTTCAAGTTCATGGGAGTTTGGTGTGGGCATCGATAGGAATCTTGGGGATCCATCGCGAGGGCGGCCCACCCACGCACGTGCCTGCCCTGCCGGGCAACCACAGGATCATCTTGTCAACTAAACGCCGCGGGCGCAGCTTTTGTACGTAGAAAGAAGGTAATTATTGTGTGCCTACTGCAACGGATGCCCTACCGCCCACAGGGGGCGACAGAACACTGCAAAACAAAGCTAATTGAGAGTTCGTCGCAGGGTTCTGGCCCTATCAGCCCATGCCGATCGCTGAATATCGAACAGCCTTAGGGTTATTTTCCAACGGGGATCCTCGCTGCCCAGGTCCTCGGGCAAGTCCCTTGCATGCTCGGTGAAGAGCGTGCCTAGGAACCCGAAACAGAGCCGTGGGGTTCCCAAGTGGTGCAGGGCTTCGCGCAAATCTTCCTCACGCACTTCAGGCGCAAAGAACTCGGTCAGGCGCGGAGGCGATGCTTCGCCACCCGTCTGAGCCACGGCTTGCAACCGTTGGTTCGCAATGCTCAAGAGCTCTTGCCCAGTCCAAATCAACTCCTGAACCGTATTGGCTTTATCCAAGCGCATGCGCTTCAACTCTTGGCTGGATGCGTGAAGCGTCAGTCGCGACAACTCGATCGGCAAGAACAACTTCAAAGCCACCCCTTCAAACTGCAGCAGTTTGTGCTCCAAAAGTGGCTCGATGAACGCCTGCATGCTCTCGGCTTGGCCGCCTAAGAATGTGGATTCATCCACCCTATCCACGAGCACGAACATCGATGTGTAGCCAGCTCCGTTCAGAACACCCAGTAAGCGCTTGAGCATCAGGTAGCGAGACTCGTCCTCATTGCGCTGGGGCAAAGCCAATTCATCCCGGGTTGCGGGCGGTAGCGCGGCCAGGAATTTAGCAAGGGGTTGCGCTGCCCCAGGTACCACACGTATCGCCTTCACCGTGCGGCGTGCGCGTCCATACAGAAGCCAACCGGTCGCCCAAGTCCAGAGCCAAGTGCCGACCAGCAGGAAACCACCCGCCCAGTGACACAACCCTGGAAAGCGAACCGCCCACCCGTCGAAGCGATCTAGGATCACACCTAACACACCCAAGTGCGGCAGGGCCAGCAAGGCGGCCCCGGCGAGGGTCATCACGATGCGCAGGATCTGAAATATCATGGGCCGCCCACTGAACCAGTTCAGTGACTTTTGAAGTCCTGCCACAGCCTCGCTGCGGGTTTGCTCGTCCGACCTGTAATAGAGATGCGTCAGGGTCAACAAGTCGCGCTTGCGGCGACGGTCGAGCTTGCGTCCGGCACCCGGATCCCGCGCAAAGTCGTCCACCAACTGGGTGATGCCCAAGGACAGAAGTGCGTCCAAATGATCGGCACGTTGCAGGGTATCGAGCAATTTGGGCGTCGTCTTCTTTGAACCCGCGCCGATGTTCTCGTGCCGCCGCAGGCATTCCAAGAAGGGATCGAAGTCGATGTACTCCACGCAATATGCGCGGCCCTTGGGGTGCTGCTCGTTGTAAGCCTCTAACCTACGCTTCATCATGCGCCGCAGGCCGCTCTTGCCGCTCCCTTTCTCGCCAAAGACGATTCCAGGCACGGGCGATGCGGGGTCCCCGAAGAGTCGGTCGAAGGACGAGTGCACCGCCTCCGCGCGCAGCTTGGCCAGGACCGGATCCTTGTCCGCGTCCTCGTGCACAAACGGCTCGTCCTTGAGTTTCCAGTGGTCGCGCCAGTTGTCTGCAAACATGCGTTGGTTCCTCGATTCGGGTCGCGCTGTGTGCGCGGATCACCCCGAGTTTATCACGGGGCAGTCCCTAAGATGTTCGGTTCAAGCCTTCGCCAAACGGGGCAAGCCCAATTCCAGGAGGCGTGCGAAGTGATCCGCRTGGGCCTCGGCGGCCTCCTGAACCTCCTCGTGATTGAGAGGGCCTTTGGAAATGCCTGCCGCGGGGTTTGAGATGAGAGAAATGGCTGCCACGCGCATGCCGACGCCGTTTCCTGTCAGGGCTTCGGCCACGGTGCTCATGCCGACGGCCTGGGCGCCCATTTGGTCCAGCATGCGGATTTCGGCAGCGGTCTCGTAGCTCGGACCCATCAGACCGGCGTACACGCCGCGCTCCAGGGGCACGCCGGTTTCCTGGGCCGCCTGGTCCAGGATGCGGCCAAGTTCGGCATCGTAGGGAGTGCCGCGACCCACTTCGGAAGGGCGCAGGGGTGCGACGCCTTGCAGGTTGAGGTGGTCTGTGATGCGCATCAATGTGGGGACCGGCCAGCCACGGACCAGGCCGCCGGCGGCGTTGGTCAGCAGCAGGGACTTGCACCCCAGCACGCCCATGGCGCGCACGGCACGGGTGACCACATGGACGGAGTGACCTTCGTAAAGGTGTACGCGGCCCTGTTGCACTAGCACGCGCTGGCCGTCGAGTTCACCCAGGACGAAGCGGCCGCTATGGCCGGGCACCGTCGATTCGGCCATGCCTTCGAGCTCGCGGAAGGGCACGATCAGCGGGTCCTTGAAGCGATCCGCGAAGGCGCCTAGGCCTGAGCCTAGGACTGCCGCGACCGCGAAGTCCTTGAGCCCTGCGGCGGCCATGGACTCGGCCAGGATTTCCTCGGCCAAGGCAGCCGGTTTCTCAGCTGCTTGGCTCATAGGAACATGCCCGCAACGGTTGCTGTCATCCAGGAGGCAAAGGCGCCGCCCAACATGGCGCGCATGACCAACTTGGAGATCTCGCCGCGACGCTCAGGTGCCAGGGGTGTGATGCCTCCGATCTGAATGCCGATGGAAGCGAAGTTGGCGAAACCGCAAAGGGCGAAGGCCGCCATTTTCGCGGTGCGTGCACTTTCAAAGACGTCGCCTCCAGATCCCGGGAGCATGCCCTTGAGTGAGTCGAAGGCCAAGAATTCGTTGACGGCGATCTTCGTGCCGAGCAAGGTGCCCATCAGGTTGCAATCGTGCCAACCCTCGACACCCATCATCCAGGCCACGGGTGCGAAGACCCATGAGAAGATGCGGTTGATGGAGAGCCCTCCATCAATGTTCATGGCTTCGCCGATGCTGACCAGGGGCCAGTCGACGAGCGCTACCAAACCCATGAACGCGATCAGCATGGCGATCACGTTGAGCCATAGCTTCAGACCATCTCCGGTTCCGATGGCGGCGGCCTCGATCAGGTTGCTGGCATTGCGTTCGAATTTGAGTTCTACCTTGCTGCCCGTGGCGGACTCCTCCGTTTCCGGCTGCATGATCTTGGCGATCAGGAAGGCGGCCGGGGCGCTCATAACCGAGGCTGTCAGCAGGTGAGGGCCGTATTCCGGCCCGAGCAGTCCGATGTATACCGCCAGAACCGATCCAGCGATCGTGGCAAAACCACCGGTCATCATCGCGTTCAACTCTGATCGCGTCATGCCGGACACATAGGGTTTCACGACGAGTGGGGCTTCGGTCTGCCCCACGAAAACGTTGGCTGCCATGGACATGGACTCTGCGCCGGTGACGCCCATGGTCACACTCATCATGCGCGCCAAAGCATAGATCAGCACCTGCATCACGCCGATGTGGTACAGCACGCTCATGAGTGCGCTGAAGAAGATGATGACGGTCAGGCCCGATCCCGCAAAGGCGAATGCGTAGCCCCAGCCCCCATCAGAGAAGTTGCCTTCCGACAGGCCACCAAACACAAGCTTGGTACCCGGAGCCGCCTTGGAAATCAGCGTCGTGACAAGGCTGCTGATCTTCTCGAAAAGTTCAGTACCCCAGCTGTTCCTTATCAGGAACCAACCTAAGCCCATCTGCAAACCCAAACCGACGACCACAATACGGACGGGGAACTTCTTCTTATGGCTGGAGAGSAGCCAGGACACCAGGCAGAAGAATGCTAGGCCGAGTAGTGCGCGAGAGATTTGCATAGGCGCAAAGCATAGCGAATCGACAGGAGATCGCGACTCCTGGGCCCGTCCGGGGGCCTTCTAGGGCCTAAAACTAGCGAACAGCGCGTGCGTGCAGCGTTCGAAGTACGAGGGAGCCACCCCCTGGCGCGCAATCACGTTCATTCCGGCCAAATGGGTCATTAATAGGTGCGCCAAGGTGGAAGCCTTGATTTCAGCGCGGATTTCGCCCCGCTCTTGGCCCCCCTGCAATACACGGGCAAGCTGATTCTCAAGCTCGCCCCAATAGACCTTGGTGATCGCGCCGATATCCGCGCACTGACCCGCCATTTCGATCGTGGTGTTGACGATGAAGCAGCCGGCTTGACCCTCCGTCGATGAGCAGATCGTGGCCCGCTCTACAACCCAAACGCTCAAGGCTTCGACAGGATCCTCAGCACCTTCCAAATTCGCCTGCAGGTCTGCTGAGGCCCGATCCAGGTAACGCTTCAGGGCCAGTAGATACAGACTGCGCTTGTCGCCGAACTTGTTGAACAAGCTGCCCTTCTGAATCCCCATGGCCTGGGCCAAAACCGCCGTGGTGGTCGACTCGTAGCCTTTCTGCCAGAACACACCTAGGGCGCAATCTAGGGCTTCGTCGACGTTGAATTTGAGGGGGCGGGCCATGGGAGGAGTTTCGGATTCTAGACCATGATCCGCCAGATGGGAGACGTTTCCATGGTGCGTTCTCATCCCGGCTCAAAATGTGGTGGCGAATGGCTCCGATATTCCCTTTGAGATCCTTGGCGCAGCCCGACAGCCATATGCGGCTTCCATACGGGTTCGCCATTTGCGTCATCGTTCATTTGATTAGCCCAGGAACCGGATTCAGAGCCAGAGCTGAAGAATCACGTTCCGATACGCTATGTATCCAATTGAGGCTAGTCCCAGGTACGGGCCCTCAACCGTACAAACCTCCCGCTGGCGGTAGTGATTGTCGAGGATAGCCCAGTACGGAAACCTGCCATGAACTCGAACCTCCCCACCCCCTCACCAAGCCGCCAATAGCGCGACCGGGTGGAACTACAAAATCCCCCATGAGCACTGA
>JAESRM010000075.1 GCA_016764635.1 Planctomycetota bacterium | reverse complement strand
CGTGGGCCAACCAGCCGGTCTGCCCTTGGGCTTGGGCCTTCTGGGCCAAATCGCGGGCATCCATGAACAACAGGCGCGTAGCCTTCTCCTTAGGCTTGGAGTCCAGAGCGCGGGCCAAGAAGGATTCGGCCAGGCGCAATTCGATGGAGCCATCGCCCACTTTGCCGTTCCAATCATCGGAGCGCTGCTCCAACTGGCTGGCCAACTCCTGATTCTCACGGAACAAAGCCCCACGATCCGCTTCTTTCAGGCGTGCGATGCGTTCCTGGGCTTCCAAGGATTCGTCCTGCCCCATGAGGCCGCGCTGCACGGTGGCCAGGGTTTTAGCACGCGTGGATTCGGCACCCAACTTGTCCAAGGCCGCCACCAGGGCTTCGCGATCCTCCGTTTGCAATCCCATGTCCAGGACGCTTTCGAGCAAGGGCAAACGCGCCATCGTCGGGTCCTCGACCAGCGCCTTCCACGCCATTTCGCGCACTCCCGGTCCACCCAAACTTTGTTTCACCGGAGAGAGCAAGGCCAAGCGTAGGATCTCGCTGCTGAGCTCGTCCCCCGCTTCCAGGGCGCCGCTCAAGATCTCCAAGCGCAGAGTCTCGTCCCCATCCACGAACGCCTGCTCCACCCGCTCACGATCCGCGTTGTCGCGACTGGTCAAGCGCTCGTCGAGCGGCTGATCCGAGCTGCGCGCGCGCTTGGGCTTGAGCACACGATCCACGACTCCATCCTTGAGCGTCTGAAAAACCGAGGCCGTGTCGAAGGCGTAATACACGTCGTACACCTCCGAGCGATCATGCTCCACCATGATGTGCCGCGGCGCCACGCGCGTGCCTTCGAAGTACTTTTCATAGAGCACCGGCTCGATCGCGATGTGCTCGCCGCAGGTCACGCCACCAAAACGCGGGCAAGGGATGCGCCTGCCATCGGCCGTGTAGTCGCGCGGGGTGTGGCGGTAGACCGAGGCGATCACCGTCACATAGGGTTCGTAAAGCGCCGCGATTTCCGGTGTGCGATAACGAATGCCCGCATAGTGCTCGCTGGCGATCTCCCCGTCCATGTTCACGCAGATCAGGATGGGCTTGCCGGTTTCTTCGGCCACGGCAAAAGCGTCCTCGAAATTGCGCTGCCAGGGCACCAAACAAGGCTTGACCCAGTCCGCGCGGGTGGGCGCTTGCCACATGACCTCGCGGGGTGCCGAACCCGCTTCTTGGCCCTGGGGTTGGGCTGTGGAAAGGGGGCAGAGGCCTGCGAGGGCCACTAAGATGAGGGAGGAGAGCGGGAGATTCATGGGAGAGCTCGGGGGGGGGAAGCCGGGGGCGCCTGTAGATAGTACCGCCCATAGCCACCCCAATCCGAGGGGTTGCAGGGTCCCTGGGCATCAAACTCTCACGTACACGGGAGAATTCCTTGTCGGAAGTCAATCCTGGGGCCCTAGACTCAATTACCCCCTAGACGGTGCTCTTTGGAAGCCTACGGTGTTCCCCATGTCCATCACACAAGATACGCCCGTCGGCACTATCGCCGCTGAATTCCCCCTCGCCACCCGCGTCTTCGCACGCCACCAGATCGACTTCTGCTGCGGCGGAGGCATCCCCTTGATCACCGCATGCGCCAAGAAGGCCATTGACGTGGACAAGGTGCTGGCCGAGCTACAGGCCGAGATCGCCCCCGGCGCCCAGAACGAAGAGTCCCGCTGGGACCAATCCCCCATGCCCGAGCTGATCGACCACTTGCTCAAGGCCTACCATGTGCCGCAGCTCGAGGAGCTCGATCGCATCCTGGCCATGACCCAAAAAGTGCATGACGTGCACGGGGACAAGGATCAGGCCATGTTCGACGAATTGCTCAAGACCGTGACGGCAATGCACACCGATTTGGTCGGTCACTTCGCAAAGGAAGAGGACGAAATCTTCCCGGCCTTGCTCAGCGGCAAAACCGACGAGGAGACCCTGGCTGCCCTCGAGTGCGATCACGAAGAGGTCGGAGAAATGCTGCGCACCATCCGCCGCTTGACCAACGACTTCACGGTCCCCGCTGCCGCTTGCAATACGTGGACTGCCCTGTGGCACGCCTTCGCCGATATCGAACAAGGCTTGCACATGCACATCCACCTGGAAAACAACGTACTCCTACCCGCCGCCCGCGCCGCGAAGTAGCACTGCCAAGCTGCCCCTCCCCCGAGGACGGGCAGCACCCTCGCACCCGAGGATGGATGACACCTCTCCCCCCTCGCAGCCGAGGGTGGATGGTGCCGCGGATTATCCATCCACCTGCAAGAGNNNSSYRMYYCYGGCSCAGCCNNRGRTSCNSSRCTCTTGCATAGGTGGAGGGAGAATTCGTGGCTCCGTACATCCGCATAGTTTCTCCGAACCTCCCACACACGGCCCTCCTCCGAACACGTCCCAAAACCTACAACCCTACCCCCAACCGGCGGATGGTTCGGAGAAACTCCCCGGATGTGTCGCGGTAGAGCCGCCCCGGTCAGTTTCTTGACCGGAGCGCCCCCCGCACAGATCCCAGCGAGCGGCACTACCGCACTGGGCTCCTACCTTGGGTGATGACGCCAAGACGTTGGCTCGGGTAAGGGTGGCAAATCTTGGGGTGCGGGAGCCAGCGCACGGCGTAGCGATGCATTCGATCCCAGGTCATCTTCGCTTTCTGGCTGCGTCGGCGTAGGGCCTGGCGCCAGAGGCGGGTGACTTGGTCGCGATAAAATGACATCGCTCTGCTGTTGCCTGGGACTCCGTAGTACTGGTAGTGGCCTTGCAAAACTCGTCTGAGCCACGCGCCGGTCACTGGGACTGGAGCGTGCATCCGTTTCTGGATCTGCACTTTGAGCAATGCTAGTTTGGACACCATCGTCTTCCTGCGCGTCTTGCGGCCCACTTTGAATTTTCCGGCTCTCGTCTTTCCGCAGTAATGCGTAAAGCCTAAGAAATCGAAAGTCTCCGGCTTGCCCTTGCCACGTCGTTGGCGATCTTCAGACGCAAAGCGACCGAAGTGAAGAAGACGCGTCTTCTCCGGGTGTAATTCAAGATGGAAGTTTGCGAGCCGCACTTTCAGTGCCGCAAGAAACTTTTCCGCGTCGTCGCGATACTGAAAACAAACTACAAAGTCGTCAACGTAGCGCACGATGAGGACCTCACCGCGTGCTGTCGTCTTTCTCCACTCATTCACCCACAGGTCGAGCACGTAGTGCATGTAGATGTTCGCGAGCAGGGGGCTGATGCTCCCTCCTTGCGGCGTTCCACTTTGCGCCATCGTCTTCTTCCCGTCTTCAAGCACGCCTGCGTTTAGCCACTTCTTAATGTGACGCAAAACGCGCTTGTCGCCAATCCGGCGCTCGACGAAATCCATTAGACAATCGTGGTCAATGGCATCAAAGAAGCCACGAATGTCCGCGTCGAGCACCCAGTTCACCTTCTTTCTGGCGATACCGACCGAGAGCGCGTCTAGTGCCCCATGGGGGCTGCGCCCCGGCCGACAGCCATACGAGAAACCGCAGAATTCCGGCTCGTAGACCTGTTCCAAGACCTTTGTGGTCAAAGCCTGCACTAGTTTATCTTCCAGTGTTGGCATGCCCAGCGGACGCATGCGCCCGTCAGATTTTGGAATGTAGGTCCGGAGAACAGGCTTCGCGCGGTACGCGCCTCGCGCCAGGCGTCCGCTGAGATCTTGGAGATTGCTCTCCAGGTTCTCAGCGTAGTCCTGCCATGTTACGCCATCGACTCCCGGCGCAGCCGCCTTCCGCATTCGGAAGAAAGTCGCACGCAGGTGATCGACGTTGTAAACATGGTGCCAGAGCGTGGTGAGTTGTCTTTCCTTATCTTTCACTACTGCCTTGCGTACCCGCTGAAGGTTTTGTTGCAAGATTGCCCGACTCTGAGTCCGGCTCTTGGTTTCCTTCAACAAGTTTCCCTTGGTCGGACGCCTTCCCTCCACCCGCTCCGCCGACCGAGCCGCAGCCCGATCTTTGTTCGCAGGCTTCTCAGGTACTACGCATCCGTCCGACTTCTCCTGTCCGTACATCAATGGATTGCTCCTATAGGATTTCCATTGCGGATCGCGGCTGCCATTTCTGGCCGCGACCAAACAGGAGATCTCCCAGTTCCCGCGCAGGATGATTCTGCACATGCTCGGGGTCTTAGACCGCGGAGGAGCGTTGACGGGCTTGCCAATAGCGCCCGTCCCCGTGTTGCCTTCCGTACTCCGTACGACGTCGGCCTCCTCAAGTAAATCGTTCTTTCGCGGCTCAATACCCGGCCTATGCATGCCCCTGTCAACGCTTCGCCCCCACCCTCGCGGGTGACAGCGCATGACTCGGGGTCATAGTGGGTGGCTAACCCTTCTACGTAAGACTCTTTCATTCTCATCATCCTGCCAGTCTCCTGGCGCACACGGAGCCACGAATTCTCCCTCCACCTTTGCAAGAGCCCCTTCCTGGCTACGCCAGGAAAAGGGGCTCTTGCAGGTGGATGGATAATCCGCGGCACCATCCACCCTCAATCAAAGCGACTCGTACGGGGTGACTTCGTCGAAGGCTACCTGCACCTTCATCGAGCCTAATTTGCAGATGACCCGCTTCTTAGCCTTGTCGACCTTGTGCACCATGACTCGTTGCCGATAGCGCGGCAGATACACCATCGACCCTTTCTTCAAGGACCCGATAAAAGCCTGCCGCCGATCCGTCAACGACGCCCCGGACAACTCAGCTTCCAAGGCCTCAAGGATCTCCCCCATGGCACTCGCCGTTTCCTTTGGCACCTGGGGTAGCAACGCCTGGGCCCGCGCCAAATACCGCATACCGTCCCTCAACCGCTCTTCAAGCCCGCGCTGCGCTTCTTTCTCCAACTGCTCACTACGCCGCTCAATCGCCTCGCTACGCTCCTTAAGTTCCCGTKMMGCCKSWSSCSYKGCWYYNANTTCGYTSYCMKSRWKTTKGCGCKKTWCCKSSKSTTSSWCRSGCSMMKYGYKYAYGWCCSSSWKMAACTCCGTGATCTCCGTATCGCGACGTTTGAGGCGCTTCTGCGCGAGCTGCACCACGTTCTCCGGCAAACCCAAACGGCGCGCGATGATCAACGCTCCGGATTCACCCGGCGTGCCCACCAACAAGTGATAAAGCGGCGCCAAGGTCTTAAGATCAAACTCCGTACAAGCATTTTCAGCCCGCGGGTGGCGGAAGGCGAATTCCTTGAGCCTGCCAATGTGCGTCGAAACCAAAGTCGGCGCGCCGCGCTTCAACAGCGTTTCCAAAACCGCTTCGCCCAAAGCCGCGCCCTCGTCCGGGTCCGTGCCGCCGCCCAACTCATCGAGCAACACCAACGTGTCCGGATTCGCGCGCTCCAAGCCCTTCTTAATGCGCACCAAGTGCGACGCAAAGGTTGAAAGGTTCTGGCGAATCTCCTGCTCGTCGCCGATGTCCGCGGCGATACCTTCGTACAAAGGCACCGTAGTACCCTCCGCACTCGGCACGGCCAATCCCGCGCGCGTCATGGCCGCAAACAGCCCGGCGGTCTTCAACGCCAAGGTCTTGCCACCCGTGTTCGGTCCGGTCACGATCAACATGTCGAAGGTGTCCCCGAGCCGCAAATCGATGGGCACAACCCCGTCGATGTCTCCGCGCTTGGCCTGATCGATGAGCAAGGGGTGCCGTGCGCTGCGCAACAGAAGCCCAACACTCGCCCCCTTGTCCCCCGGCTGCAATGCCGGATGCGCCCCATAAGACGCGCAAAAACCCGCGCCGATCCAAGCCAATTCCAGCTCCATCAAACCCCGCGCCACGTCCTGCACCCGATCGATGCGTTGAATGATAGCACGCGTGAGCTCGATCAATACGCGCTCCACCTCCCGACGTCGGTCGGCGCGCGCGGCAGCCAGGTGGTTGCCGATTTCGATCACCTCGCGGGGCTCGATGAAAACCGACTCGCCGCTCTGGGAACGATCGTGCACGATGCCGCGCACGCGCCCCGAACTCTTGGAGCGCACGGCCAAAACCGGCCGCCCGCCACGCCTATGCACCGCGTTGTCCGAGAGCACAGCCCGCACCTCGGCCCGGGCCAAAACCCCCCGCATGGCCACCGTCAATTCCCCATTGAGCTCCTCCGTGCGCATGTCGAGGCGCTGCAGCAAGGCCGAAGCCTCGCGCCGCACCTTCCCACGCTCGTCCACGGTTTGATCGATGCGCGCCAGCAAGGAGGTCACGTCCGGCATGGCCGAAAGCACCAAATAAAGGCCCGGAGCCAGCTCCTGATGGTCCTCGAACCAGCCCGTCAAGCGTCCGGCCGCATCCAGAAACCCACGCAGGTTGGCGTAGCGCTCCTCGTCATAGGCCATCAGGTCCGTGGGGTCCTCGGGCAAGGGATCCGCCAGCCCAGAAAGGCTCGGCACGCTCTCCGCACCGATCAGCTCCCGCATTTCGCGAATGTGCTCCAGGGCCGCGCGGGCGGCAGGGCCTGGCCTTGGCCCCAAATCCCGCAGGGCGCGAAAGCCGAGGGAGGATGCGCAATAGGGCTCTAGCAGCCCCAATACATCCCCCAATTCCAGCACATCCCAGGCAAAACCCTCCCTGGGAAGGGCATTTT
>JAESRM010000074.1 GCA_016764635.1 Planctomycetota bacterium | reverse complement strand
GCCTTGTACGGTCAAGCGATCCCCATAACTGCGAGAGATCGCTGCGCGCAAAGCCTGGGGTGTGGCCAACGCACAGGCCACATCTCCGCCCAGCAGGAAGCCCAAAGAATCCGCCACGATGGTCTTTAGGGGATCGTCCACCGCGACCACCAGTTTGCCGTTGCGCTCCATCAGGGGCAGCAGCTCTTGCTCGTGCACGATCTCCGCCGGCACCCGGTCCAGGATGTCCTGGGCGATGCGCCCCTTATCCAGGTCCACGAAAGGAATGCCGTGCTGCTTCGCCAGGGCCCGGTACAGGGTCCCCTCCTGCACCACACCTTGTTTCACAAGGGCCTCCTGGAGGGATAGACCCCCGCGCTCCATACCACGGGCCTCCCGCAGCTGTGCCTCATCCAAGGCACCCGAGGCCAAAAGTAGCTCACCGAGATCTCTGCTCAATTCCTGCCGTCCAAGGGGTGTGGGTTTGGGCAATGCCCGGGGCTGTGACTCCCGGCAGGCTCGCTGCGGGAGCCCCAGGGGCTCCCGGCTGCAGCTCCAACGGGGCAGCCACTCTATCAAACGCAGGCGGGCCGGTTTCCACTCCCTGGGTTAGAAACCCATAGAAGAGGAAACCGGCCCGCCCAAAAGGGGCTGCCCGGGAAAGATCCTGGCTTAGCTGGCCGTTGACAATCAGCTGTTTTCAGGCGGGTCGTCCCAGATTGACTGGCAAGGCGCCAGGTTCTCTGCATAGTCGCTCTATTCGCGAGGTCCTGACAACGCCGCCAGGCGATCAGTGAGGGCCCGACTGGAAATCGCTGTTTGTCAACGGGCTGCTAGCGGCCGTTCACTCCGGAGCGGCAAACACCGCTGAAGCGCACGATTTTGTCCGGGGAGCTGGGATGCCCGGTCTTGATCAACAATTCACCGCTGAAGGACTTGTCGACGCCGTCGGGGAAGCCTTTCAAGCGCAATTCGATGTCCACTGCGGAGACGCCCGGTACGGGGCGGATGGAGGTTTCAAAGAGGTCGGCGAACTCGAAAGCCGCGCCGTTCTTGCCGCGGACTTCCACGGTCAGGCCTTCGCCCAGGGTGAAACCTTGCTCGTTGCAGGTCAGGCGAGCCACGCGGGGCGTGATCTGGCCGGGTCGCACCAGGCCGAAGCTCAGGTACGGGCGATCCAAGGAAAAGGAACCCAGGATGCGGGCTTGGATGGACAGGTTGGCCGAGAAGTACTGGGGCACGATGGGCTGACCCGTCGAAGCCAACTTCTCACGCTTGGCTGCGTCGATCGGCAGCTCCACATCGGTCAGGATGCGCAGGGCCGAGTTGGCCTGGCCTTCTTTGGCGTTGGCGCCGATATGCACGTCGACTTTCCAGTGGGAGCTCTTGCCGGACGCATCGGGGTTCATGGCGGACAGGTCCACGCTGACGCCCTTGGGCAAGGTGCCCAGACGAGCGGGATCGATGTGCATCATCACCAACTCGCCACGGGAGGTGCGAATGTCCACGCGCTGGTCGCGTTGACCACCCATGGGGATGTCACCGAAGTTCATCAACGGGGGCGTGACGACCAGGAACGGCTGCACTTCGGCGGCCAGGGTCAAGGAATGCGTGCCAGCCGGGTCGTTGCTCATGATTTGAACGCGAACCTGGGCTTTGTTCTTCTTGTTGGTGGTGTTTACCGAAGCATTCACGAGGATGCTACGGCCGGGCTCGATGGGATCCCCGTAGGTGTAGTCCTGGAAGACGCCTTCAGCGTCGGCCACTTGCACCTTGCCGACGGTGCAGCCGCAGCTGGGCTTGACCTGACGAATTTTGAGAGGGGTGGTACCCGCGGCTTGCATGGCGAAGGAGTGCTCCACTTGATCGCCCTGGCGAACCTTGCCGAAATCGTGGCGCTCGGTGCCGAACTCGATGTTCAGCTTGGCTCCGGGGTCGGCTTGAACTTTGGCGTTCTGCTGCTTGCGCTTGAAGGCCTCTTTCTTGACCTGCTCGGGGCTGGCCAAGCTGCGCACGACAGGCTTGCCACCGCCGACTTTGCGGGAAACGGGGGGGGCGCCAAGCTTGCGCGGGCGACCGGCGCCTCGCTTGCCTTTCACTCCACCGGAGTCCATGTTGATGACCTCGGGCAGCCCTTTCTTGCCGCTTTTCTTCATCTCTTCCAGCAGGGCTTTTTTGCGCGTGAGCTCTTCCTTTTGAGCCTGCTTCTTAAGGATTTCCTTCTTCCTCAGTATGTCTTTCTGGTGCTGCAATTCCTTTTCGGATTGCCCCTTGGTGGTCACGGGTGTGGCCTGGGAGGAAACGGGCTCGAGCACAACGCTGGGGGTTGCCCAGGCGCCTGCGGCGGAAAGAAGTAGGATCGGGCCTAGGAAGCGAACTCGGCTAAACATGGTCGGTGAGGGGGCTGAAACGTTCATTGCGGTTGTTTGGAGAGGGGGCCCAGGACTTATCGAGGCCTGAAGCCAAGTCCTTGAGCCTACCCGGTTTTTATAGGTCTGTCGCCCTTTCAGGCTCGATCCGGGGTCGCGGGGGAAGAATTCACAGGTAGTGACCGGAGTTTCCCACCTGGGTGGCAGAAAAANGCCCCAAAAAGCGGGCTGACGCCCYGGGANCGCGCTTGGGCCCCTGGCCCACCGGCACTTGTCATACGCCAGGYCGAGCTGGGACGTTGGCGTTGGTTTTGAATTTGTATGCCTGCACCTGCCCCGATTGGGGAATAGGATGCACCCATGAGGAAACCGATCCGGGCCCACYTGGGCCACATGCTATGGCTCCTAGGCGCCGTCATCCCCACTTGGGGCTGCATCGTGACGASCCCCAGTCCACGGGAGGTSYTGGMCTATGGMTTCAAYACCCCCATTCAGACYTTCCAATCCTTCGTGGTCGCCCTGCGTGCRGACCTTCCCCACCATGAATACCGCTGCTTCTCATCCGGGTTCAAGGCGCGCAATGAAATCTCYCGCACSGGRTACCTGCTGTTCCGCGATGAGYTKCTCAAGGAGCARCCCTTGCTGCGCTGGGCCCTCGAACGSGCTTCGCGCAARCCCGAGCGCTATCAAATGGAGTGGGSATCCAACGGCCAACAGGTYCGCCTGACCGTGGATGTTCAAGGCCGYCYCCTRCATGTGATTCTYAAGCGCGAATCCTATGTGACCGTGCTAGGCAAGCCGGAGAACCACCTGGATCCSGCMGAYACYTGGATCGATGAACCCGTGGGYGACCTGCAATCRCAGATGTACCTGTTCCYCCTGCCYGGCGGTGAAGCCCTCGGTGCCAAGGTCCCCAACCCCCACCGGGACCTGGACGATTTCGTGTCGTTGACCGTGGGTAGGGAATGGAAGATCGAGGACATCTACCTGGCCTCGGAGGCCCGCCCCTAGGGGCGGATTGCACCAGGCCTGACCCGCCCTCCGAGCCCGCATAAAAAAAGGCCCCCGCCACTTGGCGAGGGCCCTTGCATGGAATCGTGCTAACGCTCCGTCGAGAGAACATTCCTGGACCCAGCCGGTTGATTCCCGGGTCGCAGGGTGAAGTACACGGGCGGCATTCCCTGCACCACGTCTTTCACAGACTCCGTTAGATACTCCCGGTGGGAGGCCGTCAACCGTAGACGTCGGGTATAGGCCCTACCAAAGAGCTGGAAACGGCCATCCTCATCGGTGATGGCGAAGACACGTCCAACGGGGCTCCAATAGCCTTCGCCTTTGCTTTCTTCCTCTTTCTTGCCTACCCCTGCTCCCTTGCCAGGGCCGTCTTTTGCAGCGTCATCCTTTCCGCCACCAGACTTGCCGCCTTTTCCGCTGCCGCCATTTTTGCCACTACCAGGCCGGCGGCCTTTGCGCCAGGTTTCCAACTGCACCCGAGCTCCTTGGATCGGACTTCCCATGCTGTTGAGCACGCGGCCTTCAGCAAACATTGTCTGCCCCTTCAAGATTGTCAGGCCGGAGTCCCATTCGCCTTGGGGGGCCGGTTGGGGTAGGTTCACGCTCCCCTCGCAGGGCCCGTCGTTGCCCTGGGCCGCAGCTCTCAGGTGCAGGTGGGCACCCGCGGCACCGCTCAAGGTCACGCTGAAGTTTCCTTTGGCGTCCGTTTGGATCGGTAAGGAACGGCGATCGCGGCCGTCTCCCCAGCTCACTTGCATGCGGCGATTCACTAAGGGGCCCCGCGGGCCACGCACGGCCCCATTGACCTTCAAGCGCCGTTCAAACCAAGCGATCTCACGAACCGCATCCTTCTCACCCTGGGCAGGACCCCGCAGGTCTACGATCAGGTTCTTGATCTCAGAACTTCCGGACAGCTGAATCCTCAGGGAAGCGCCAGCACCCACAAAGGGAAACGTCACTTCGCCCTGGGTGCCATGCTTGGTCAAAATGGAGGTCACACGCTTGCCCGGCTCGTCGTTGGCCATGCCAACCTCCACCGTAAAGCGTCCCTCGAAGGGCGCGCCGTCAGCCCCCACGACCTTGATGGTCAGGGGCGCGTAGGGCGGGATGCGCATCTCGATCGGATCTTCAGGCAACCACTCAGGGTCGATCTCGTGCCACACGCGCGGCGCGTGGGGAAAGTGAAATCCGATGGCCAGGGGAATGTTCTTAGAAGAGCGGTTTACAAAAGCTGAGACTCCGGGGAACTGTGCGATGCCCGAGGCCAGGGTCGTGCGCTTGAGCAGGCCCACCCATTGGCCAGGTTTCTTGGACAGCACCGCCAGGGGCACGCCTCGCATCTCATGACCCTCGTCATCAAGGACCAAAACCTCCAGTTCGCTGTGGGGGCTCAGCTTCAAAATCAAGGGAGATTCGGGGGGGCCGATCCAATCGAAGAAACCCTGCCAGCCAGCGCCTTCCGCCCAGATCGCTCCATCCAGGACCCGATCAAAAAAGGCCATTCCGTTGGCGTCTGAAACTTGCTCGATCCCTTTGCCTTTGATGAGCGTGCGCAGATCACGCATGTTGGCACCCGCCAAGCGCCACTCGTCTGCTGCCAGCACGTCGCGGTCCAGGAGGTACACGTGCATGCCCTCCACCGGTCGTCTGGACTGGGGCTCGAGCAGCAGCACGTGAAACTCGCCACCCGCGGTAGCCACTTGAATGTTGGGACTCAGGGAAGCGCGTCCCGTCCGGGTTGGACCCGAGGTGCGGTTGTTCTGGGGCCCTTCGGCCTCGCCACCAATCCCTCTTAAATGGGCGGCAGGAGCGTCCGTGGTCCGAACCATTTCAGGCTGGAGGTCGCCGTTCTCCAAAGTCTCAAGGCCACTGGCCCCACCCGATTGGGTGAAGTAAAAGGCCGACCCCAGTGCGAGGGTCGCCAGAACGATCAAAAGGATCCACTTGGGCATGGTTTTCTAGGTGCTAGGTGATGTCGGGAGCGACTGCAAAACCCTACCAGCGGGAAAGGGCCCTGGCAGCCCATTTGCTTCAAWTCACAGAACCGYAGGGACGCACCGGGAAAATGTTTCTTCCCCGGAAAGCCATCCTCCCAGGAACGCACACACCCAGRCCCCAAAATCGARCACAAGTCCCYGGRAATCCCGYWAGCAGRCCKYTGAMAAACAGTCTGCTAGACCCCGCCCCGCTCSCGCAGGAARACRATCGTWGAAGCCTGCAGGCGMGCMACCATCGGYTCCAGGTTGTCRGTGGCTGACTTTAGGTCCTCGWAGTTGGCCTGACAAAGGGGGCATTCCATGCGATCGCGGTGGAAGGCCAGATAGTCCGCCATRCCCGACTCGCAWCGGCCCTTGGCCAGGCGCGCCCACCAATAGCGTGCCGGGCAGGATGCCCGGGAGCTTTCCCACACCCCCGCCATATCAATGCCCACGTGGGCGCCCGAAATGGCCTGGACAATTTCGTCCCTGATTTTACCGCTCTGATCTTCGGCCGCAGCAAGCACGGATAGGCGCTTAAGGGCACGGAATTTGATCCCCGCCACGGCGCTCTCGTCGTCCATCTTCAGCTCTTTGGCCACGTGCAGGTTGCGCTCCTCCGCGGCGAGCAACAGCTCCACCACCTTGAGGCGCTGCCACTCACCTGCGGCAAAGGTTTCGGCAACCCACGCTTTGATCACCTTGCCAAGCAGGATGCGTCCCCGGTCGCCCAGGTCCTGCACACCGAACACCTGGGAAGGCGTGGTTTCATCCACGGCCAAACGCTCCAGGGCGGGAATGCTGTCCTCATCCTCGCCGCCTAAACCTCGCACGGTGCGGCGACGCAGGAAGTCGATGGTGCGATTGCGGCAAATCCCGAACAGGTACTGCTCGAAGGTGTAAGCCGAATTGAAAGAGTGAATGCCGCGCAGGGCCCCGAGGAAGGTTTCCTGGAGGATGTCTTCGCGGGCCTGGTGATCCTGCACGCGCTTGGAGATGTAACGCAGAAGCCGACCGGCAAACTCTGCCTGCACGTCGCCCCACTCCATCTCGTCGCCGCCCGCCAGCAGCTCAATATTCGGTTTGCGATCCGCCATCAACCCATCACCTTGCTCACCAGAGCCATTCCGCCAAGGGTCAACGCAAAACCCAATCCGCAGAAGAACGCCACGAAAAGGGAGAGGCTCACCCAGCCACGCCTGCGGCGCGCGAGGTCCTCTTCATGCTGGGCAGGATGCGCGGCGGCAG
>JAESRM010000073.1 GCA_016764635.1 Planctomycetota bacterium | reverse complement strand
ATTGGGCCGCCCTTTTTTGGATCCTCAGCAGAATCTGTGGGTCTCCGGTGGCTCAGGTAGCTTGCCCATTGCGTGGTAGAGGGCCGTTTCGGCCGCATCGAACGTCCTGAAGCCGTATGACTTCTGAACGTGAGTTTCAGCTTGTTGTTTAGGCCCTCGACGGAGCCGGCTGAAATCTCGCCGCGAGCCCGAAACCAGTTGAGGATGAGAGGTTCGTGGCGGCGTAGGGTGAGTGTGACTTTCTTCATGGGCTCGATCTTTGAGCGCATGACTTTTCGGCACCACGCGTCCATGAACTTGCCCGCGCAGGCGGGGTAGGTATATTCCCAAAGCTGCTGGAACTCCTCCTTGAGCAGGTACGACTTGACGCTCTTGAGATTGTATTCCAGCAAGGACGACAGAGTGACGGATTGCTTCTCGGTCAGATTTTCGGGGCGCTTGAGCAGGAGCCAGCGGGAGCGTTTCAGTACGGGGTCGTAGCCGCCAGCTTCCAGTTTCTTTACCTCCTCGGCACGCACTTTGTCGATGGCCTTGCTCAKCATGGACATGATGTGAAACCGATCGAGMACGTGAATGGCCGACGATGCGCGCAGYGCGAKRACYTTGAGGTAKGGCTTCCACATGTCRCTGCAGACRAAYTCCAGATTCTTWGCRTGGTCGCCRAAGGAGTCGAAGAACGCGCTGATMGTGGACTCCTTGCGGTCCTTGCCGACCCAAAGTAAGCGCTTGCAACCTGCACTGATTTCATACACGACTGTGAGGTACTTATGGCCTCGATGCCACAGGACCTCGTCAACGCCGATGGCTTTCACTTCAGAGATGTCGCGATGGGCAAGTCCCCACGAAACGGCCATTTGGACTGAGCGGAAGACACTTTCCCATGATGTGCAGAACGCCTGGGCGGTCTCCTTCCAACTCAGTCTCTTGGCCCAACGAGCCAGGAACCACGCGAAGGATGTCGTGACAGGGCTTTTGCCCTGGGCCCAAGGAACGGTCTCGACTTTGACTCCGCATGAAATGCAATTGACCCTGCGCATCGCGTAGACGAAGAAGACGGCGATGCCCCAAAGTGGAACGAATTGGAAGCGCCGTGGCTGGTGAGCGGTGTCGTAAACGCTGCCGCGTATACCGCAGCCAGAGCAGGTAGGCCGGGCATTGCTGCGCGCTTGAATTGGAACGAGAAGCGTGTCGCCTTCGAATTCGGGAGTCCCGTAAACGAAGGATGGGTGCTTTTCGATGTGATTGAGGATAGTCTTGAGAAGCATCCTGATTTTGGACGGTGAGAGTTGGTTTCTTGAACACTCTTATTTTTACCGTTTGACATCGGGATGTACTCCGTTTGTTGGGATAGTTTTTTCGTGTCGAAAGATCGACCCCGTTGCTGCTTCAAAAAGGTCCACCAGGCAGCCGGTCGCAGCACGAGCGACGGACAAGGCTGTGGTCAGGTAGCGGGGTGGGAAAGTCCGGCCTTCAAGAGCCAGGGAGTTTTCCACGCCGCGTTAGCTGTCCACGGCCTTGTCCGTCGCGGGCGACCATCCTTGGCTTTCAGGCCGAAACTACCCACCGATTCCTCTGAGGAGCCCCTTTTTTTATGCGCTTGCAGTGCAGCCTATTACTCTTCTTCTTCTTCTTCGGGCATCTCGGTCGCTTTCAACTTAGGCATCATCAGAACGTGCATGGCGTTTCCAAATCCGCCCTGGGCGATATCTGCATACCCAACGATCAAGTCCACACCTTCTGCGTAGATCATGGCCGGCCGGACATCCGGACGAACGCCTTGGCAGCCTTCAAAAACCACTTTGATGTCCGCGCCTAAGGCCCGGAAGGCCGCGTCGGTGGCGCCACAGATGAAGTTGCCCACTTCCAACATGGCGTCTTTCGTGGTCGCGTCCATGGTGTTCTGCTTGCGCGTTTGAGCGATGACATTCTCAGGGATCATCATCAAGCTACACGCCAGGGTGATGGCTTCAGCCAACGGCAAAAGCATACAGCCATGCAGTAGGTCTTCCCCCTGCATGAAACCTAGGCGGAACGAAATGTGGATTTTGGATTTGCCTGCGGGCCGGTGGTCCATGACCTCCGTCTCCACACCTGAGACTTCCATTTCGCGGTCAGCGATCATGGACAGGTCTCCGCAAACGCGTTGAAAAACCTCTTCAACGCACTGTGATTCTCTTTCAGTAGCTTCGGGGGACATTTTACATACTCCTCAGGATGTCTCGATGAAAGGAAGCGGGAAGTCCCGCTTCCTCCATCGCGACATATCTAGCTTTGCTTATCCAACCAGACCTCGACCGAAGCCCGACTGTCGCTCAATTCATAGATCAAGCTGCCTTGGACCGATGCGGTATCCGAGGCCACGTACTCTGCGATCTTGGGGATGCCAAGACGGAAGGTACCTTGCGGATCGAGCGCTTTTCGCTTGAAGAATCCTCCAAGCATGTTGGTGCACTCACCCAATGCGTCATGGATGTCGGCTTGCCCAACGGGCTCGCTTTCTTCCATCATGAGCATGCCGCGCGTGATGTTATTGGCGCAGGACTCCTGACAACGCATGACGACGACACCACCCAAGGGACCAGTGAATTCGACCATCACCTCATAGGCGATGTCCGCCATGGCAGCGGCCGGAGTGAGTTCGCTGTCGGCGTCGGTTTCTTCGTCCTCGACGAGCTCACCTACGGCGCCCAGCATCATGAACACTTCCTCCGCGCCTTCACGGAGGATAGTTAGAAGCTCCTCGTCGGTCAAATTCAGTCCCTTGGCAGGGCTTGAATCGACTTGGTCTTCAGAGCTCATTTGATAAACGGTTGCAGGGCTGCACTCACGGTGTCAGGGGTGAAGGGCTTGCAAACGTAACCGTTGGCACCCTCACTGATAGCTTGTTCGCGCATGGCTTCGCCACCTTCGGTGGTCACCATGATGATGGGAAGCTCCTCGGAGGTTTTGGTCTCGCGAATTTTCCGGACAAGTTCAAGGCCGTCCATTTCGGGCATGTTGACGTCCGAAAGAATGATGCCAATGTCATCGTTTGCTGCAAGCACTTCCAGTGCTTCAAGGCCATTGCCGGCTTCGAGGATTGCGTCCACGGAAATTTCGGCTTGGCGCAGAACGCGCATGATTATTTTTCGCATGGTCGACGAGTCGTCCACGATCATTAGTTTGGTCATTGTAGTTGGGGATCAGGAGGAGAAAGGGAATCGGTTCAAAACCGATGTCGCTGGTGTCCCTTTCGTCCCCACCCCTCAACCCGATTGAGCCCAATTCAAATTCCGGGAATCGTTCCCAAGCGGGGGCACGGAAATACTTTCCTCCTCGACCCCCTCACAGCGCGGCAATGCGCGCAAGCTCCATTCGATCCCAGCTTGGATCACTCGTAGCTTTCGTCCATGCTCGGGAAGCCACCTTTGCGCACATCCGAAACGTAGTCCACGAAAGCGCCGGTCATGTTCTCAGCAATCTTCGCGTAGCGCCGTACAAAGCGCGGCTTGAAGCGCGTGTACAAACCCAGCATGTCGTGGGACACCAGTATCTGCCCGTCGCAATCAGGCCCAGCCCCAATTCCGATGATAGGGATGTCACGCTCCTTCGATACGGTGGCCGCAAGCTGCGCGGGAACCTTCTCCAGCACGATTGAAAAGGCGCCGGCCTTCTCCAGAGCCTCCGCGTCCCGGCGTAGGGTGTCCGCCTCCTCCTGGTCCCGGGCCCGCACCTGGTAGGTTCCAAATTTGTGGATGGACTGGGGCGTCAAGCCCAAGTGCCCCATGACAGGGATACCCACGTCGACGATACGCCGCACCGTATCGCAAACCACATGCCCGCCCTCAAGCTTGACCGCTTCGACACCCGCTTCCTTGACCATGCGGCCCGCATTGCGCAAGGCCTCATCGGAGTTGATCTGATAGCTCATGAAGGGCAAGTCCCCCACGACCAGGGCGCGCTTGACCCCACGCCTCACGAGCGTGGCGTGGTAGAGCATGGTCTCCAGGGTCACAGTGACGGTGGTATCCAACCCCTGCACAACCATCGCCACGGAATCACCGACCAAGAGCAGATCCACACCCGCATGGTCAAGCAACTCAGCCATGGTGGCATCGTAGGCGGTCAGCGCCGCGATCTTCATTCCGCTCTGCTTCATCTCAAGCAGGCGGTGGGTCGTGACCTTGCGATCATCCAAGTCGGGTTGTGTACTCATGGGAGCTACCGGATCACCGGTCTAGTTTCGGGTTCTAAGCAGGACATGCGCGGCACGTGCCCCATCGATGGCTGCGCTCATAATACCCCCGGCGTAACCCGCGCCCTCCCCAATGGGGAAAAGATTGGAGAAACCGAGGGCTGTGTACGTGTCCCGATTCCGGGGCATGCGTACCGGGCTGGAACTCCGGCTTTCCAGGCCAACCATCAGACCCTGTTCGCCTGCGAAGCCTTCGATTTGCCGGTCGAAGCGGGTCAAGCCGCGTGCCAAAGCCTGGCGAACATCCGGGGGCAGAAGTTGATCGATGCGCCCAGGTTTCGTACCGAAGGTGTAGCTGCTATGCAGGTCTCCGCGGCTGGCGCGCCCTTCCAAGAAATCGGGAATGCGTTGTGCTGGTGCAGTGTAGTCGCCCCCACCCGCTTCGAAGAAAAGGCGTTCGAAGTGACGCTGGAAGGCCAACCCGGCCAGGGGGCCTTGCCCGTAGGTCGCGTAAGCATCCGGACTCACCGTGGCCACCACTGCGGAGTTGGCAAACGGCGAGGAGTGCTTGGCGTTGCTCATGCCATTGGTGCAGAGCATGCCAGGCTCGGAGATACTGGCGACGATTTTTCCTCCAGGGCACATGCAGAAGCTGTGCGAACCCAGCACGCTTTCATTGCCCTTGAGGGCCAAGTTGTAAGAGGCGGGGCCAAGCGTCTCCGCATGCAGCAAATCTCCAAATCGCCCGCGCGTGATGAGTTCCTGGGGATGCTCGACGCGAACCCCAAACTGGAACGGTTTGGGCTCAAAGACCACACCTTGCCCGTGCAGGACTTCAAAGGTATCCCGCGCGCTGTGCCCAATCGCCAAGACCAATGCATCGC
Source organism: Planctomycetota bacterium (assembly GCA_016764635.1). GTDB lineage: Bacteria > Planctomycetota > UBA1135 > UBA1135 > NORP259. The sequence goes on along the minus strand of JAESRM010000073.1, from coordinate 1,539 downwards.
ATTGAATCTCGCCCCGGCTGGTGCGCACCGCCGCGATCCGACGCTCGCGGCCTCCCGCTTGTCCGCCCCGGATGACCAGTCCCTCGAAACGCGTCTCCCATTGGATGCTTCCGCCGGCCTCGATCAAGCGTGCCCGTAGTGCGGGCAGCACACGGTGCAAGCGGTCGGTTCCGATGTGCGCCCTGGCGTCGAACAGAATGGACTCGGGAGCACCGGCCGCAACCAACTCCTCCAAAATGGCCAGCTCCAATGAGTCCTGAACGCGCGTGTACAGTTTGCCGTCGGAGTAGGTGCCCGCACCGCCTTCGCCGAAGAGCAGATTGGTGTCAGGATCTAAGGATCCCCCACGGTGGAACGGAACCAACTTTTTGTGCCGGCCCTCCAAGGCCGAACCGCGCTCGACCATCGTCACCTGGGCGCCGTTGAGGGCCAGGGTCAAGGCCGCGAAAAAACCACCAGGCCCACTGCCCACGACCACCACGGAGGACTTGTTTTTCAATCCCGGACCGGGCGGTAGGGTCAGTGTGTCGCGTGCGGGCGCTTCGCGTACCTTGCCGGACCGCATGGCTTTCTTGAGCGAGCTGGTGAGGCGACTGGAACGCATGACCAAGTCCACGTGGCATACGAAACGCAGAATGCCCCGGGTGCGGCGCGCATCCAAGGATCGGCGCGCCCAATGCAAGGCCAATACATCCTGCTCCTGAACGCCCGCCTGCTGAATGGCGCGCAGCCTCAATTCCTGATCACTCGCATCCAGGTCGAGCTGGACCCCAAGAACCCTTAGGGTCATGCCCGTATCAGGGTTCGCCGGTGCGGGAAAGGGAGAGAGGTGGTTCATGGCGCAGGATCGCTCTTCGCTGGATTGTACCCCTCGAAGGATCGTGCAGGAGTGTACGGGCTTACCGCCCGCCAGGATCTCGGCTCTACAGATCTTCCCCAAAATAGGTCGAACTTGCGGGTACCATGCGCCCCATGGAAACCACCCCCGTGCCTCCCGGCCTATTCCACGAYGTACTCTCCGCGCCAGATCGGGTGTTGACCCCGGGCGCCCGCGCCATCCTGTCCTTGCATGGTGATGAGGACCCGAAGGAAGTGGCTGCGCTGGCCCCCTGGCTCCAGGAGACTTTAAGCCTGAAACGCCGGGGTGTGGACCACGGGGATTGGTTGATTCTAAACCCTGATGCTGCGCCCCAACGGGAAGATCACCCGCCGGAAGCCCTGCTGGACGAGCGCTGGTACGAAGCCAAGCCGATCCTGCTGCCCGGATTCTTGAAGTCCCACGAAGACGAAGCCACCGCCAAGGCTCGCTTTGAAACCTTGAAGGCCCCCAAAGGTTTGCGCGCATTCCTAGGGGAAAATCTGACGCGCCTGGGAAACACCTTCGCCCCTGGTAGCAACATGCATTTGCACGAGTCGGGTCGCGACCTGGAACGCATCAAGATGGGCCCCGACCATGACCTTTGGATCAAACTCGGTAAGCTCTCCAACCACAAGGCGGACGACTCTTTGCGCATGCGCTTCTCCTTTGGGAAAGAAGGC
>JAESRM010000173.1 GCA_016764635.1 Planctomycetota bacterium | reverse complement strand
CTTTGAACTCAATSMCYTACARTCYRCWKCATGCTCGCCCCTCAGCTCGCTGTTCTTACCCACGCCTGCTTCCAAACTGCCCCTTTGTAATTCCTATCCACCCGCCAGCAAACGCCCTTCTGGAGCAGCAGCTCAATTCAGGGGGACACCTAAACATGATAATCACTCTCTTTCGGATCACACTCTTCGCCGCGCTGACCACGCTTGCGACCGCACAAACCCCCGACATCATCCACTACACCTTTGATGCCGGAGACGCGACCAATAGCGCAACCGGCTCGGTAGGCGACGGTACGATAACCGCGAGTATCACATTCGCAGCCAGCACAAACTGCGCCACGGGTATGTCTGCCGTTTCCGGAGGGGCGTCCCAACTGGACAGCAACTGGATGATGGACCTCGGGACTGGCGACTGGACTGTCGGTATGCATCTGAGCCATATCGATAGCTCGAGTGGTACCCAATACTTCTTTGGAAGTAGTAGCTCTGGCGGGTTCCGGTGCTTCTCCGGTGGGGTTGCTGGGACCGATGGCGTCATGCTACGCACTTTGATGGGTGGCGACGTCACCATTGCGGGCGGTGCGCCGGTGGGAGCATCCCACCTTGTTTGGGTACACGACTCTTCCGTTCCCGAAGTGCGTGGATATCTGGACGGGATGCTGCAGCAAACAGTCCCGCAACCTAGCCCCGGTAGTGGAATCGTGAGTACCGCTGCGGACTTTGAAGTCATGAACTACACCTCCCCCGTGCGCCTCGACAACGAGATGGATGACTTCCGTTTCTATCGCCGTGCGATCACGGACGCTGAAGTCTCGGCTTGGTCACAGTGTGGCGGCGGCGGAATCGGTACCACATTTTGCGATCCTGCCAGCAGCAACTCCACGGGGGCTCCCGCCCGTCTTACCGGTACCTTCGGCTCTGGCGTCGGTAGCGATCTGCACCTGGAACTCACCGGTGGTGCCCCCGGACAACTCGCCTTTGTTTTGGTCGGAAACGAAGCCACGGCCGGTACGCTGGTTAGCAACGGCGAGTTCTGCTTGGTCGGAACCTCGACCGCCCAATTCTACCAATACAGCATGGCCGGCACGGACATGAACTCCATCGGTGGATTCGACGCCACAGGAACCATGGTCAACGCTTCCWTGACCTCCACGACAGGCTWCGGCTTTGACGTGCCCAGCACCATTCCAGATTTTGTCCCGATCCCTATCACGGCTGGTGAYACTTGGCACTTTCAGTGCTGGTACCGCGACACGCTCGCYGGTGTTGGTTCTTCGAACTTTTCCAATGGTYTGAGCGTGACATTCTAARTCGTGGWTTCAACACGGAGTCGCYCACCCRGTTTGGCGTGGAGCGCTCCTGTTGKCGAGTTAGAAGGRCACCTTCAATGGCGCNGAAGCGAATGACACGGTAGCGACATTCTGGGTCGTCCTCGCGCTGCTGGATAGATGAGATGAGAAGGCCCGTTTCCGGGTAGGGGCTAGACAAAGAGCAGCGCGGATTGCGGGGGGGATTTCGCGCGTTCCTGTTCGGCGCGGTGCGTATGGTCCCGTTGCGCTTTGAAGGAGGACTCCGAGAGAGCGAGGAGCGCGCACTGCCCACGGAATTTGAAGCCGCGGGTATCGGGGCGCAGCGAAGTTATTCGAGAATTCTGGGCCGAAAACGAGTCCCACCGGAACCTGTAGGGTCTCCACCCCTCAGGGTTCCTACGCCCCTGGACAAGCGGCGTGAGAGAGTAGGGGACAAGATACTTCAACCAAAACCGACTCCAGGGTCAGCGCGGCTTCCAGCCTGCCGCTCCCTAAACATCTACATCTCAACCACTCCACTCCCCATGCAACTCTTGAAGCCCACCAATCTGCTTGCAGGTATCACACTTGTACTGACAAGCCATGCTTTTGCGCAAAGCAACACCTGTTCATCGCCGCCGAACCTGAGTGGTGAAGGTGCATTCTCATTCAGCACAGATTCGATGACCGAATCGGATTACGAACTGAGCCACCTCTGTGAAACGACAAACAACAGCAATTTTTCGAGTGATGGATTCTTCTTTTGGTCCCCTGACGTTGATGGCGACTATAGGTTTGAAGTAGCGACGGCCACTTTTGATACGCAGATCGCTATTTACTCTGGTAATGCAGCCCCCTGCGACAGTTTCCAAAGGATGACCTGCGCGGCTAGTGACGATGACGATGGAGCCGGACTATTGAGTCTTCTTGACCTGACCGGACTGATCGCAACGGAGCGGTATCTAATCCAAATCGGGGGGTACCTGGGTCAGTCCGGGAATGGGGTGTTGGAGATCGTCTCCATTGCGCCGACCTGTTCGAGCGCAGATTCCAGCATGTTTCCCCGCTGCGAATTCTCTCCCAGCTTGCCCTTCGGACTGAGCACTCACTTCGCGACCGATGCACACCCGGATTCATGGATCACTGGGGTCCCTGCTTTCTCGACCCTGACGGTGGATGTGACCCAGCTCTCCGGAGACACCGACTTTGTGGTCTTCTCGACTCCAGCTCCTGGTTTTTGTGGCGGAGTGATGAGCGAGTATGAGGGGTCATTCACCTATTCCACAGGGGCCACCCTTGAGGTACTTGTCATCATGGCTGTCAACGACCATAACGGTGGTTTGTGCTCCGAGTATTCGATGGACGTATCCGGTGCCCTCCAGCCTAGTTTCACCTTCTGCACTCCTGGAGCTCCGAATTCGACAGGAGTGCCGAGCCTTTTGACAGGCACACTTGGCTCTGGGGTCGGCAGTGGGCTTCACCTGGAAGTGAACAACGGGCCAAACGGCGCACTGGGCTATTTTCTAATGTCGAGCTCATACTCTTTGTCTGGTATCAACATCAGCCAGGGTTTTCTTTGCTTGTCGGGATCCTTGGGTCGCTACAACGTGGCTTCAGGAACTGGGGCCCTCAATTCCGTGGGCTTCTTTGACGGAAGTGGTGTCCTGCAAAATGCTGTGGGGACTTCTACATCGGGAAGTGGCTTTGATGTGCCCTCGACCCTGCCCTTGGCCGGAACGCCCCAGATCCAGCCTGGTGAAACCTGGCACTTCCAGTTGTGGCACCGGGAAGCGTTCGGCACGTCCAATTTTTCAAACGGGATAGCCTTCACATTCTAAATCGGTGCGATTGGCCGGGGCCTTGAGCACTGTTGTGCTGTCTCGGATATCGGTGGGCAGATTGTCTGACTCCATGTCGCCGGAGGGCGACATGGAGTCAGACATCGTATCGTGTCAATCAGGGGCTGCGGTGAAGCCCCGTTTGCTGCAGAGGCTTGTTAGACGGCCTTTCTCTCAGCGCCACATTCAACACATTTGTTGGCACGTGGCRTACGAAGTGGTTTGCCGCAGGAGTTGCAAGGGGGGCCAAAGAGGGAAACTTGATGGTGCCACAATGCGTTGAAGTTCGTTTCGTGAAGACCTGTGAGTCGTTCATACTCTTCGAGAGCAGCACTGAATGCCGAAGTCTCCGCTTCCTTCCGTGACTGACCAGGAGTCGCTCGGGCCTGTCTCGCTCGCCTCGAAGACATGCTCAGGATAGGGTAGAACGCTGCCCATTCCCGTTCATCGAGCATGGGAATGTCCATTGCGCAGCGCCAACAGAAGAGGATCTTCACCACGGGTTCACGCCGTCGGTTTCACTGCATTCTACGCAGCTCTGCATTGCAGGCTGGCGGGGAGATTCCGCTGTGTAGCAGCTTGAATTGGAGGGGGGAGGCATGGAGTCAGACACTGTATCGTTCGGTGCAATCGGTGATGGCGGGTCAAACCGGGTCTTTCCAGGCTTGGCACAGGGATCGAAATCCCTTCAACACCTCAAATTATACCAATGTTGTATCGGTGACCTTCAAGTAGGAGCCACAACAGTCTGCAAGCCAAATCGAAGCTGGCTTGCGGACCTGTTGATTCAGGCGGCCGATCCTTTCTGGGGGCGGTCGCCTTATTCGTGGATTGCCATAAGCGGCAGGTTCGTTAGGATTTCGGGCTACCAGCCCCGCTTGCGCTTGGCCTCCACAGCTATGAAGACTTCGCTCCCCTCCAATACTCTCATCGGTTTGATTTCAACGACGATTGCCCTCGGGTGTCTCGTAACCCCAGTCCTCGGCACTGGATTCCATCAAGAAGAGGCTGTAGCAACCCCACAACCGGAGTCTGTGACCGCACGCTTCAGTCGCGTGAACGCGGAAGTCGGAGACCTCTTTTTTGCAGTCGAGGTAGGGGACGATACAAGGGCGTTGCACCTGATTTCTAGCGGCGCGGACCTGACCCTCGAGTTTGGAGGAATGAGTCTTATGGATTTTGCCGTTCGCTCCGGGCGCTCTGCAGTCTTCCAGGAACTTGTGGCCCGGGGAGTGCCTCCTATTTCAGCCTCAGGCGAGAAATGGACAGTGCTAGATCTTGCGCCCCTTCATCAGGCGCGGTTCATACCAGATCAGCCCGATCCCGTACTTGCTGGCGGTGAGTATCGCGGCAACCTGATCCTCTCAGTTTCCATAGGCGACAAAGTAGAGGTGGCGCATTTGTTGGCTGAAGGCGCTGACGTTAACAAGCTAGGGGAGGACGGTTGGAGTGCGTTGCATGCTGCTGCAAGCACTGGCCATGGGGGAATGGTTCGATTGCTGATTGAGAAAGGAGCCAATTTTGATCTGCGCGGAGGTCCCTTGGGGCGCACCCCGTTGGAGATGGCATTGCAGTCCCGCGGCAATGACTCGTGCATCAAAGCGTTACTCGACGCAGGCGTGAAACTGGCGTTCGACCAAGAGGATGCACGGGGAACCACTTTGTTGCACCTGGCATCCCAGGGAGGTTACCTACACATCATGCGGAAATTGATCGCTTCTGGAGCGATCACAAACGCGAAGAGCTGTCTAACACCAGCCAAGCAAAAATTAGTGGATACGCCCGTGTTCTCCGCGGTCAAACAGGACGAGACCGATGCGGTGGTCATGCTCATTCGTCGCGGGGCAGAGTTGGACGTCAAAGACCACTTGGGTGGAACACCCCTGTGGCATGCAAAAGGACTCACCGACGGAGCAACCACACGCACGCTGGTTACGGGGGGCGCCGACCCGAACCTCGCTGGACAAGATGGGGAGTCGCCGTTGTTGGAGGCTCTGCGATCCGGAAAAGAGGAAAAAGCCAGGGTCTTGCTGGAGATGGGCGCAGATCCCGATGCCTCCCACAACGGCATGACCGGATTGCATCTGATCGCTTCTGGCGGTACTTGGGAAATGGCCACTTGGTTGTTGGATGCGGGGGCTAACCCCGGTTTGSGAAACAATGCTTCGCAAACCCCGTTTGAGCTGGCGATTTTGTCAGGCAATGACATGGTGGCCCATGTCCTGGTTCCGAAGGCTTCAGCTGCGCTGGTTCTTGCGGTCGGCACCATGGACTCAGCGGGCATGCTTCAAGCCTTGCAGTTGGGAGCCAACCCGACGCAGACATTGTCCGATGGATCGACCCCGATGCATCAATTTGCGAGGCAGGGCGAGAAGGGTTTTGAAGCCGCCAAGATTTTCCTGGCGGCTGGAGCCAGCCCTAACGCGACCGACGCCGAGGGCATCACCCCTCTATCTGAGTTGATCCACGAAGACGCTTACGTGCCTTTCATCGAGCTGCTCATGGAGTCTGGAGCCGATCCGCGCAGGGGCTCAAAGCCCGCGAACATGTTGGCGAAACGCATGGGGGATGATGCCTTGATGAAGGTGCTCGCCAGAAGAATGGGCGTCTCGAAAGTCCCGGTCATAACCCGCAGTGGGTTCCCTCACCCCGCCGCGCAAGCGGGCAGCACCTGCCTGGCATTTGCGGGTCTTGGGGACTATGCCAATGCTCTAAAGCAAGCGGACTTTGCCGTGGATTCCAAGCCCTCAAATGGTCGCTACCGTCTCTATCGGGCAAAACTTCGCGTGGCTACCGGCGACACGAAGGGTGCATTGGTAGATTATTCCCTCCTAATGCGCGACAAACCCAGTTGGTCGGACCCTAAGGTGGACTACGGAGTTTTGTTGGTTCAGAGCGGATTTTATGCTGAGGGTTTGTCCCACTTGGACGAAGTCATGGCCCGTTTTGTAGGCCGGACTGATGCTAAATTGCACCTGCACCGCGGTCGAGCGCGCGCGGCTACGGGGGATCTGGTTGGCGCATTGCAAGACCTTGAGCTCGCCCATCAAACGGCACCTGCGAATGGCGAGATCCTGCGTCACCTAGGCCTAGCTCAGCAGGAGTCCGGCGACTTGCAAGCGGCCTGTTCATCCTGGAAGAAGAGCGTCGAAGCCGGCGACCCAGACTCTGTCGATTTGGTCAAACGCAACTGCGTCGATTGACAGCAAAGCACCCCACAGCGCCGATGGCTGCGGGGTGCTTTGCGGTCGGTCGGAGAAACTTCCGATGGAGTGGGGCGAGGGCTATAGAACGTAAGCCCGAGACTTTGGGGTGGGTCCGGGCTCGGGTGTTTGCTGGGAGCGGAGGCTTGGCGCGGGGACTCGAGTGGAGTCACTTCGGTGGGTAGACCAAAGTGCGAGCGGGATCCTCTTCGGAACGACCCACAGGGTCCTTTCCATCCCGCTACGCGGGACCGAGGCTTACCTGGCACTT
>JAESRM010000072.1 GCA_016764635.1 Planctomycetota bacterium | reverse complement strand
CCGACAAACCAAACTCGATGCCCTGGGCCAACGGCAAGTTGTCAGTCCAGTTGACCGTGTAGGTTTGGGCGGTGATTGTAGGACTTCCAGGCGTCCAAGCCAGACTCGCGGCCGCCGCCGGTGTCTTTTTCGCCGCCGAAGGCTCCGCCGATTTCGGCACCGGAGGTACCAATGTTGATGTTGGCGATGCCCCAAAATAGTCAACGCCGGAACCGATGGCAGACCGGAAGCGTTCACCAATGCGGATGTCCCGGGTGAAGATGGCGGAGGTCAGGCCTTGCGGCACTCCGTTTTGTTGGGCGACGGCGTCGTCGAAGTCCTTGAACGGGCGGGTTTACTCATTGAGCATGCGCGTCATCAAGCGATGCAATCAGGCGATCGCCACGTCGGGCGCGCAAGGTAACGAGGATACCAAGCAATGCAAAAGCGATTGCGGTAATCAGCGAGCTGGGCCGGCGAATGCGATCCCCAGTATATTTTGGTTCCAAGGCCTGCCAGGCGGGCAAACTCTCAAGACGAAAACGGAGCGCGGCTATAGAAGCATACCAGGCCCCCGTTTCATTCGATCGGCCCGCGGTATACCCCAGCAGGTATGCGTGTAACTTCTCCAACTCGATTCCATCCGGAACCCCAAACTCTGCCATCAGACGGATCGCGGAGTCGGTGTCGTCGAGGTAGCCGAGGGTGGAACGTGTTTCAGGTTTGCCCGGTCCATCAATAGTCACGGTACACGAGAACCCAGCCTGTCCCTCGTTCCAGGGGCCCATCCAAGTAGCCAGTAAACTGCGCCGGACAGCGGGTGCGAGCTGTCCTATGGCTTCCGGCTGCTGCAGATGATCGAGGATCAGCCAGCGCTCGTACAGGCCGGGGAGAACCCCTATCGCGTCGGCTTCCGATTCCACGGCCAAGGCCCTAGCCGTCATACTTTGCTTTTGTTCGGAGGTCAATGGCCCCTTGCGCTCCAGTCTGAGCATGCGCAAGACTTCATCACCAGAATGGAAGAACGTATCGTCCTCGGCCACTAGCCGATTCCAAGACCGAGGTAGCGGCCTCTGCTTCAGCATTGAATCCGTTAGCAGGTGGGGCATATTCAAAGCAACCCTGCCCACGGCGTACGATTTGAGCCCCTTTTCCGCCCACGTCTCGAAAGCTCGCTCGAACTCCTGGGTATCCGGTACCCTCCCACCATCATTCGATAGGTGGGGAATGGTGTCCAGAAGTAGAATGAGGTTGTAGTTTTCGTACACGCCAGAGAGATCCGATAGGAAACCACCTTCGGCATAGGCCAACGCTTCCGCGCGAGTGGTGACGTTAGCGTTGACGCCGCTCAAGCTCCACATCTCAAGACTCACCACCATCGCCCAAAAGAAGAATGTATCGGTAGCGGCATTTCTCTCCCCCACCCCTCTCCCGACAAGCCCAATCCCCAAGCAAGTGAGCGCCCCAACCAGAAGAATCGAACCGGTCCAGTTCACCCCCACCGGATAGGAAAAGTACCCGCTCACAAAATAATGCACATAGCCAAGCAAGAGCATTGTAGAAGCCGCCACACAGGCAACTTTCCACCTGGTTGCCAACCCGCCACGCCTTAGCACTGCGAGCTTTCGAAGAAGCAACACAGCCAAGACAATACCAACCATCACAACAGCGACTTCACCCGACCAAAAACCCACCCCCGCAGAAAGCGGTAGCGCGGCCAAACTGGCCCAGCGTTCATACCCTCGGGGAACACCCCAAATGCGGCCAGTTGTGGTCACTTCAAAAGCGGCCTGTTGAGGTAGGTGTTCGGGGCTGGATTCATCATGCTTCGGTAGGTTCTGACGTCAAGGGGTTGGTGTGCTGAATTCTCCAGCTTCTTGGGCCGCACTTTAGGAGGTGGGCGTGGTGCAGGAGTCGGTCCAGCAGGGCTGTGACCGCCGCAGTGTCCCCCAGGAGCTTCCCCCAGTCCTCGATTGGGCGGTTGGACGTCAGCATGGTGCTCGTCCTCTCGTGGCGCCTCATGATCAATTCGAGCAGATCTTCAGCGGCGGTGTGAGGCAGCTTGCGCATTCCCAGGTCGTCGATGATAAGCAGCGGGACCTTGGCCATGGCGGTCATGTACTCCTTTCGTGTTTCCGTGAGCGTCGCGTCGGCGAGTTCCTCGACGAGGATGTGGGCTTCGCGGTAAGCGACCGCCCATCCTTGGAGGATTGCGGCGTGCCCGATTGCTTGCGCGAGGTGGCTTTTGCCCGTTCCTGGTGGGCCAAGAAAGAGCACGTCTTCAGCTCGGCCAATGAAGCGGGCAGTCGCCAGGTCGAAGATCATCTTCCGGTTAAGGGGCTTGTTGAAGTCGAAGTCAAAGCCATCCAGCGACTTTGTGGGGTCACGGAAGCGCGCTTGCTTGATGCGCCGACTTATCAGACGATCTTGTCGGCACTCGAGTTCGTCGGACACTAGCGTCGACAGGAAGTCCATCGCCGATAGTTTGCTCGCCTGAGCCTCTACGACACGCGTTTCAAGGCTGCCAGCCATTCCAGATAGCCGAAGCTTTCGCAGGGCTCGGTCTAGTTCGATTTGGTTCATGATTTGGGGTTCTCCATTTGTTGGTTGATCACATCTCGGTACAGGGTTAGTTCTCGGATCAGGGGATCTACTTGACGTAGCTCCAGAGGCACGGGTGGGTGCCGCTTGATCCAAAGACGGACGAATCGGTAGGTCGGGGAGCCGACTTCTAGCGCGGCGGAGCAGGCTTCTTCAGCCGCTGCGTTGCCGTGTTTCTTTGCTTGGGAAAGGACTCCAAGGATTTGGCGTATCCCCGCCTCCCTACGGTTGGCGAATATTTCACCGCAAAGGAGATCGATGGATTTTCCAGCCTTTGCTGCACGGTTCAATAGGTTGAGTGTCGTGGCTGGCGTCTTATCAGGTTTATCCAATTCGTCGATTTGGCGGTATCCACGGGGCTTATGGCGGTGTTCCCGAAGAAGCTCGCCTGTCTTTGGATGCATGATCCGGACCCAGGTTTGATCCCATTGCACACCCAATCGTTTGCCAATCCACCCAGGTGGCGCGCTGTAGTACGTCGCCTCTACTTCGATACACCCGTCCAGATGCACGGTTCTGTGGCCGAATTCAAAGTACCGGGAAGGTTCCACGGGTAAGGCCATTAGGAAGGGGCGCTCCTCATCAAACATGGTCGATACCTGGCGCTTCATGGTTCCATGAATGCGTGGGTATGCCCACTTCTCAGCCCATGCATCCAGGTAGGCCTGCGCTTCTTCCAGAGTCTCAAAGCGCTTGCCTTTCAGCGGTGTACTTTGCGCATGACCTACCGCGCTCTCGACCTTGCCCTTGCGGTCGGGATGACGGACACGTGCTGGCAAGGCGGTGGCTCCGTAGTGGGTTAGCATGTTGCGGTAGACCGGGTTTAGCTCCGGGTCATAGATGTCTGGCTTGATGACCCCTTCTTTGAGGTTGTCAAGTACGACCACCCTGGGTACTCCACCCAATCGGCGAAATGCCTCCTCGTGMAKKKMAYYMSMMYSSMWRRRYMCCSATYYMMAYRCGAKKAKMGTTAGCGTCCGGTCACCCATCCCACAGCCCCTTCCTTGGGGSCCTAKYTTTGGCTAAGGATCAATCTCGGGGCCTACTCGTYCGACCAGGCGGCCGGTAGCAATTCGGCCATGCGCTCAAGAGGTTGGCTTCGCACGCGAATGAGCACGTCGTGGAAGTAATCTTCGGGTGAAACTCCCGCCAGCTTGCAGCTCTCCACCAAAGTGAAGAGGATCGCTGCAGCTTCGCCGCCCCGGACACTCCCTGCGAAGAGCCAGTTCTTCCTTCCGATGGCGAGGCTCCTGATCGCTCGCTCACATGCGTTGTTGTGGATTGGGATGCGACCATCTTCCATGAATTGGACCAAGGTCACCCACTGATTGTTCAGGTAGGTGAAGGCCTTGCCCATTCCACTTGAGGCGTCTCGGCTGGGATAGGTTTGCCAGGCTCCGATCTCTGCGAAGATCGCTCTCAGGGTTTCGGGGTTTTGCCTTTGGCGCCTGTTATGCCTTTCGGCCCAAGAGACGTTTTCCTTTTCCGCTTCTTCTTCCAAGGTAAACAGGCGGCCCATCAGTTTGAGCATGCGCGTTATCCGCTCCCGATCCTCGTCGACCGAGTCACGGAAATATCGGAATGCATGCGCCCAGCAGCCGCACGACTTCAAGTCGCCAGCTTCTCTTGCAGCCTTTTTCTGMGCCGCTAGRCCATCGCCCACCARGTAGCCRCTGGAYCCCGCAATGATTCGCGCAGCGTCCTTTCCTCCCCGACCGGAAGTGAAGGCATAGCCCACCCCTTCCACTTCGGGATTGATATACGCCCACAAACGAGCTTCAAACATGCCTTGGCCTTTTTCACCTTGGCAGCGCACCGGTGTATCGTCCAGTTGCGTAATCGGCCCTGCKCGAATCGCGTCTAACATTGCATCTGCGATGGGCTTCAGCAGRAASGCYGMCGMAAGCACCCARTCGCAAAGTCGCGCTCGGGGAATCATCAAGCSGCGGTCCGCTARGATCGATTCCAGGCGGTACAGCGGCAAATGACACCGATACTTRCTCGTCAGCAGCCAAGCAAGAAAGCTYGCACTKGCCAAACAGTTGTCTAATGGGCGCASMGGCAATGGTGCTGTTCGTGTCGCGATTTGCCGATCCTTTGCKACCTCAGGGCTGGGGCCGTAAWTGATCGTYRTGTGGWYCCTGACGARATACTCCGCCTTGRTRYRCACGAGCTCCTCAGAGACGSTCTCGCCGATGGGSACAAGCGGGACACCCGTGTCCGGGCAAAWMCGMTCCTCCGGCGGTAKYTCGTGWAWCACATYCTCGCGCTTSAGRTTGGAWGTGTCGATGCRCTTCGAAGTCTTCYTMGGCCGGTTGCGYTTCTTRATSACGTCTTCCGCTGTTTCCCCGTCRCTGGCTTCGTTCAGGTGCTCGGGGACTTCCAATTCAGGTTCRTCACCCAGGAAAGGCAGCGCGGGTTGTGCAAGGTCATGCTCAGCGCGCTTGGCCTTGCCTGCAAGGATGCGATCCAGGGCATCCTTGAATAACGCTACGTCTTTCCGCAACTGCACGATTTCAGCCTCTAACTCCGCATTGCGAGCCTTTTGCGCAGCAAGCTCTTTGCGTTCTTTGTGGAGTTCGGCGACCAGGGACATGCACACAGTTTGGCTTGCTGATCGCGAAGTGCAATCTTCGCTTACCAATTACCGGTGGTTACTCATCCTTGCGACGCCGCCAATTTCGTGCACGCAAGTCTTCCGCGTCCAAGCCTCCAAGCAACAGCGTCAGCTGCTCTTCGCTGTACTCCAATCGACGCTCCGCACCAGTTAGGCGCGGCCAGTTAAACGTGCCCTTCTCCAAGCGCTTGGCCAATACCCACGCACCCGAATCGTCATACACCAACACCTTCAGKCGATTCCGAAGGCGGTTGCAGAATACAAAGAGGTCTCCCTGCACGGGATCTCCCTCCATGTCGTTGCGYACGATGCCCGAMAGHCCGTTGAASGACTTACGCATGTCGGTYGGACCTGTGGCSAGRAAAACACGCCGGCCGGAGAAGCTCAGCACGATTGGATRAGCTTCAACAGGTTCGCSACTTCATCCGGATCAAAGCCGCGTGAAASTTCAAGTGTGGYTCCGGAKSCAAAACTAAGGCGGTACTCCGCTGATSCTCTRTCGCATTTAGGATTGGGTTGCACGGCGACTTCAATGAAGCCGGGACCCGGTCCCTCCCTGGCTAACCTCAGCTTGCGCCGCCAGGCATACAGACTCGGAAGWGGAAYYCCATGTTCCTCCGAGAATGCCCGCAAACCAAGCCCGCTCTCCGCATGGGCCTCGAGTTTGCTCTGGTACCACGCTGCAAGTTCACTGCGCCTCTTCGGCCGYTCGTCTGTCGTTTGGTTCATGGCGACGATMGGACCATGTCCTCACCCGCAGGCCAAGGGGGTCCTCGATGGGTGACCGGACGCTAACCSWRYAGCYRKMKKRAYTTWSSRYKSMARYSKRWSSYRMMSWYRMRGAKGMRCKTSCSCMKKTRCTTCCCAGTCTCTGGATGCCTGACCATGGGACCCGTACCGTAGTCCACCTGGCCCTCTTCGCCTGGTTCGGTTGTGATTGTGGGGTGGGCCTGGCGGATGGTTGAAGCACGCTCCTTCCGCACGAAGCGCTTGACGCTTTCGTATGACGAATCGAAGCCATGGTCCACCTGCAAGTCCTGCCAAATGGCCTTGGCGTTGCGGCCCACCGCGAGCGCTTCCTGAATCAAGTCCCGGTAGGGCTCGCACTTGCTGGACTTGCTTGGGGNCGTGGTCTCACCACCCCGTTCCAGGTCTGTGGTCACCACACTGGCCGCTTTTGAATTCGCATCCAGCCGTCTCTTACGCCGACCACGCACCTCGATCCCAGCCGCTTTGAGGTAGCGGCTGATCGTCTCTCGGCGGACCTCTGTGGCCTCTTCAATCCGCCTCAGGGACCACCCAAGGCGGCCCAGTGATCTGATTTATTCCTGCTTTTCTTTCTTCAAGACATTGCCCATAAGGAGCAGGAGACCCGTGGTCCCACTGCTCGGTCAATGCCCCGAACACCTTCACT
>JAESRM010000071.1 GCA_016764635.1 Planctomycetota bacterium | reverse complement strand
TACGGAGAAGTCAAAAAGCCGGAGACGATCAATTACCGCACCTACCGCCCCGAGCGGGACGGACTCTTCTGCGAACGCATCTTCGGCCCTGAAAAGGACTGGGAATGCTTCTGCGGCAAGTACAAAGGCATCAAGCACAAGGGTATTGTGTGTGACAAGTGTGGTGTGATGATCACCCACTCGCGCGTGCGTCGTAAGCGCATGGGTCACATCAACCTGGCCGCCAACGTGGCACACATCTGGTTCTTCAAGGCCATGCCCAGCCGCCTCGGCAACCTTCTGGGTTGCAAGGTCTCGAGCTTGGAGCGTGTGATCTACTTCCAGGACTACATGGTAGTCACGGCGGGGGATACCCCGCTCGACGATTACCAGCTGCTCACGGAAGAGGAGTACCGCGAAGCTCGYGCCAAGTACGGCACCGAGTTCGAAGCGGARATGGGTGCYGAAGCTGTCAAGAAAATGCTTCGCAACCTGGATCTGCAGGCCGTGTCCGACGAATTGCGCGAAGAGCTGGTTGCGACCCGCTCCCAGCAGCGCATGAAGGACATCATCAAGCGCTTGCGTACGGTTGAGATGCTGCGTGACTCGGGCAACGAGGCCGAGTGGATGGTCATGGACGTGATCCCGATCATTCCCCCGGACTTGCGTCCCCTGGTTCTGCTGGACTCCGGCAACTTCGCTACCAGTGACCTGAACGACCTTTACCGTCGTTTGATCAACCGCAACAACCGTCTCAAGAAGTTGCTCGACCTCAACGCCCCCGAGGTCATCATCCGCAACGAGAAGCGCATGTTGCAGCAGGCTGTCGACGCCCTGTTCGACAACGGTCGCTGCCGTCGCCCCGTGCTCGGTTCCTCGAACCGCCCGCTCAAGTCCTTGACCGACATGATCAAGGGTAAGCAGGGTCGTTTCCGTGAAAACCTTCTCGGAAAGCGCGTGGACTACTCCGCGCGTTCCGTGATCGTGGTGGGCCCCGAATTGAGCTTGACCCAATGCGGTCTGCCCAAGAAAGTGGCCCTGGAACTCTTCCAGCCCTTCATCATTCGTCGCTTGAAGGAGCTCAAGCTGGCCGACACCATCAAGTCCGCCAAGCGTATGCTCGAGCGTCGCGATGAGGACGTGTGGGATATCCTGGAGGAGGTCATYCGTGACCACCCCKKTCTGCTGAACCGTGCRCCCACGCTTCACCGCATGGGTATYCAAGCATTCGARCCCAAGCTGATCGAAGGCAACGCCATCCGTTTGCACCCCCTGGTGTGTGGTGGATTCAATGCTGACTTCGACGGAGACCAGATGGCAGTTCACCTGCCCCTGTCCTACGAAGCCCAGATCGAAGCCGCCACGTTGATGTTGTCCTCCAACAACATTTTCTCACCGGCCAACGGCTCGCCGATCATTTCGCCCAGTCAGGACATGGTGCTAGGTATCTTCTACCTGGCCATGAACCCGACGAGCATCCCGGACAAGCTGCCCCTGTACTCCTCCCTCAACGAGTTGTTCATGGCYTACAGCCACGGYTATGCCCACACCCACAARCCCGTTCGCGTGCGYTTGGAYGTGGGAACTTTGGTCAAGRSCGCAAGCAGTGCACTTTCGATCGAGGTGGACGAAAACGGTCGTGTSCCYGRTGAAGACGGCAAGCCSSAGTACATCACRACGACCATCGGTCGCGCGATCTTCAACGAYATCCTKCCCGTCGGGATGCCCTTCTACAACTACGAGTTGACCAAGGGCGGTATCCAGGCGYTGATCTCYGATTGTCACCGYYTGCTCGGWCGCGACGCGACCCTGCGWTTGTTGGACGACCTYAAGGACTTGGGYTTCAAGGCYGCAACCCGTGCGGGKCTCTCCTTCGCCAAGGATGACATCATCATCCCTGACASCAAGGARRYGATCATCAAGGAGACCCAGACTGAAATCGACAAGATTCAGGATACCTACAACCGCGGCGTCATCACCGATGGCGAGCGCTACTTGAAGATCATCGACTTGTGGACCAGTGCCCGTGAAAAGGTGGGGCTCGACCTGATGGCCGTGCTCAAGGAGGACTACGACGAAGAGACCAAGCGGATCAACCCGATCTACTGCATGGTGACCTCCGGTGCGCGTGGTAGCGTGGACCAGATTCGTCAGTTGGGTGGAATGCGAGGCCTGATGGCCAAGCCCTCCGGCGACATCATCGAAACGCCCATCAAGGCTAACTTCCGTGAAGGCCTGAAAGTGCTCGAGTACTTCTCGTCCACCCACGGTGCTCGTAAGGGACTGGCAGACACCGCACTCAAGACAGCTGACGCTGGTTACTTGACGCGTAAGTTGACCGACGTGGCCCAAAACGTGGTGATCACCCGTGAGGACTGCGGCGCCTTGGGTAGCGTGACCAAGTCCATCGTCTACAAGGGCGATCGCGTGGCGGTTTCCCTGGCCATGGCCATCCGCGGCCGTACGGCCCGCGACACCATTATGGATGTGGTCATGGACGAGGTAGTGGTTCGTGAAAACGAACTGATCACCGAGGACATCGCCGCTCGCATCGAAGAGCTGGGCCACGAGAAAATTCGCGTGCGCTCGACCCTGACTTGCGAAACGCCCCTGGGCGTTTGCGCTCGCTGCTACGGCATGGACCTGTCCCGCGGACAGTTCGCTGAGCGCGGCTTGGCTGTCGGCATCATCGCCGCCCAGTCGATCGGTGAGCCGGGTACCCAGCTCACAATGCGTACTTTCCACATCGGTGGTACGGCAAGTCGTTCCGTCGAGGAAACCACTCGTAAGGTCAAGCGCGCCGGTAAGGTGTCGTTCCAGAACCTGCGTGCGGTGACCAACAAGTCCAAAGAGTTGGTCGTGCTGAACCGGAACGGTGAGGTCGCCCTGCTGGACGATCGCGATCGCGAAATCGACCGCTACCCGATCCCTACCGGCGCCGTCATGGAAGTGCTGGACGGTCAAGAGATCGAGACCGGACAAAACCTCTGTACTTGGGACCCTCACCACGTGCCGATCATCTCCGAGTTCGCAGGCATGGTTCGCTTTGAGGACCTGGTGGAAGGCAAGACCCTACGGGTCGAGCGCGACTCCCGCCGTGGAACCCAACGTGCCCAAATCATTGAGCACAAAGGTGATCTGCACCCCCAACTCGTGTTGGAGGACAAGGACGGCAACCTGCTCGGAACTTATCCGGTTCCGGAGAAGGCTTACCTGGAGGTCCTAGACGGTCAAGAGATTGGACAGGGCGAGCTGCTCGCCAAGTCCGCTCGTGAGGCCGGCGGTACCCAGGACATCACCGGTGGTCTGCCCCGCGTGACGGAACTCTTTGAGGCTCGTAAGCCCAAAGATCCTTCCATCATGAGTGAGATCGACGGAATCGTTGAGTTCGGCGACCACAAGCGTGGCAAGCGCACGATCATCGTGAAGGCCCTCGGCGCCAACGGCGAGGTCATCGAAGAGGTCGAGCACGCCGTACCCCAGGGCAAGCACCTACGCGTGCACAAAGGCGACGAAGTGCGCGCCGGCGAGCCCCTGGTCGACGGCCCCTTGTACCCGGATGACATTCTGCGAATTCGCGGCGACGAAGAGGTACAGGAGTATCTCATGCGCGAGATCCAGAACGTTTACCGCAGTCAGTCTGTGCCCATCGACGACAAGCACGTGGAAACGATCTTGTCCCAGATGATGCGCAAGATTCAGGTCAACGATCCTGGCGACTCGGACTTCCTGCCTGGCGCAGTGGTGGACAAGCACCGCTTCCGCTTGCAGAACGAGCGTCTACGCACCGAGCGCCGCAAGCCGGCCACGGGTGTGACCCTGTTGCTTGGTATCACCAAAGCTTCCCTGTCCTCCGATTCGTTCATCTCCGCGGCTTCCTTCCAGGAAACCACCAAGGTGCTGACCGAAGCCGCATTGGCAGGCAAGCGCGACTACCTGGTCGGCCTCAAGGAAAACGTGATCCTGGGACATATGGTTCCCACGGGTACTGGCTTCCGCGAGCACTACCGTACGAGGGTCAAGAAGAACATCGACTTCGGCGAGATCCGTACGGGATCCGGCGCGGTTGGTATGGGTGGCGGCCTGGACGCCGACATGGAAGCCTTGCTGGCTGGATCTGTCGATCCCCTGGCCGGCAGCATGTCTGCTACTGGGACAGATGACGTGATCGCTCCGCCCGTTGCGGATCCGATGACCGACATCCAAATTCCCCCGCCGCCGGCCATGGAGCAGGCGACGGAGCCGGACGCCCCCTTGCGGGACGATCCCCTCTAGGACCCTCCTAGCCCATAGAATCAGGCCCTTTCCCCAATAGTGGGGGAAGGGACTTCCACTTTCCCGCGTCCGTGTTCGAGCCGTTTTGGGAGCCCTCCTCCATCAGGTTGCGGGGCCCAAGACCTGCTCAATAGCAAGGATGTGGATTGAAACCCAGGACCGGGGTTGACCTCAGCTTCCCGGTGACTAGAATCTCACGCCCCCTTCACCTCAGGACTCCCGTTGGAGCCTGGGCGGGGTGCAGCGAAACAAATACAAGATGCCCACCATCAATCAACTGGTCCGAAAGGGCCGCAAAACCCCCATCAAGCGCTCCAAGTCGCCCGTGCTTGACGCCTGTCCCCACAAGCGTGGTGTTTGCCTTCAGGTGAAGACCCAGACGCCCAAGAAGCCTAACTCCGCGCTGCGGAAAATCGCCCGCGTGCGTCTTTCCAACGGCAAAGAAGTCACCGCATACATCCCCGGCGAGGGCCACAACCTCCAGGAGCACAGCCAAGTGCTGATCCGTGGTGGCCGTGTTCGTGACCTCCCTGGTGTGCGTTACCACATCCTTCGCGGTACCCAAGACGCCTCTGGCGTGGAAGGCCGTATGCAGAGTCGTTCCAAGTACGGAACCAAGCGTCCCAAGAAGTAGCGTCCCAGGAACTAAAAGTACGTGTGGGCGCTCCGGTGCCCCCTGAAAGAGAAACGATATGCCCCGTAACTTCAAATCTACCACCCAGTTCACGAAGCCCGACCCCAAGTTCGGCTCCCTGCTGGCCTCTAAAATCATCAACAAGATCATGCTTGATGGCAAGAAGAGCACCGCTCAACGCGTGTTCTACGACGCCATTGCATTGGCCCAAACGAAGCTGCCCGAGGTCGAAGACCCCGTGGAAATCTTCTCCAAGGCTGTTGAGAACACCCGTCCCCAGGTCGAGGTTCGTTCCAAGCGTGTCGGTGGTGCAAACTACCAGGTGCCCCGCGAAGTGAAGCGCGGACGCCAGCAAACCCTCGCCATTCGTTGGCTGATCGACAACAGTCGCAAGAAGAAGGGCAAGCCCATGCACATCCGCCTTTCCGAGGAATTGGTCGACGCCTACAACGGCACCGGCACCTCGGTCCAGTGGAAAGAGAACGTGCACAAGATGGCCGATGCCAACAAGGCGTACGCCCACTACGCACGCTAATCCCATACGCCCGGATCGCTGCCGGGTTTGGTGCCTGACCTTATGTCGCTTTCGCGCGGCATGACGTCGACGCCTGCAAAAGAGCTTGCAACGAAAGTTGCAGGCTCTTTTTTTGCGTCCACTTTTTCACGGGGTCCAACCCGGAGGGACGTGGCACTTTCCTGCCGGCCATGGGCGACAGGGTGTTGGGCGCCCGATACCATCACCCCCATGTCCTGTCCCCACGTCCTGATCCTGCGCGACTATCGCGAGTCCACCAAGAAGTGCTCGCTCATGCCCCTGCGCGGCACGCCTGGGATCGAATTCCGGCGCTACAAGGGCGACCGCATGCTGGACGGGGCGGGTCGCATCCTTCTGCACCACGAAGGGCCCGAGCTCACACCGGAGGATGCCGGGCGCGACATCCTGCTCTTGGATAGCTCTTGGAAGCGGTTGCCCAGCTTGCTTCGGACCGTGCAGGGCGAACCCATCCGGCGCTCCCTGCCCAAGTTGATCACGGCCTACCCGCGGGAGGGACGCGTCGTGAAGAATCCCGATGGCGGCCTGGCTTCTGTGGAGGCTTTGTATGCCGCACTCTGCATCTTGGGGTACCCCAAGCCGGAATGGCTGGGGCACTACTATTTTAGCGAAGCTTTCTTGGGCAAGAACAAGTGGCTCGAGCGCTACTCCAGCTAGTCTAGTGGGGATGGCTCGACCCGCCGTCTGCTCCCCATGGAACCTTCCTCCATTCGAAATGTCGGAATCGCTGCGCACATCGATGCGGGCAAGACCACGCTCAGTGAGCGCATCCTGAATGTGACGGGTAAGGAGCGGCGCGTGGGGCGTGTGGACGAAGGAACGGCCACCTTGGATTGGATGGACGAGGAGCGCGAGCGCGGTATCACCATCAGCGCGGCTTCGACCACCGTCTCTTGGAAGGGGTGCTCCATCCAATGGATCGATACGCCAGGCCATGTGGATTTCACCCTCGAGGTGGAGCGCAGCATGCGGGTTTTGGACGGGGCCGTTTTGGTGGTCGATGCGGTGGAGGGTGTGCAGGCCCAGACCGAAACTGTTTGGCGCCAAATGGCGCGCAGCAAGGTCCCCGCCGTGGGCTTTGTGAACAAGTGCGAGCGGGCCGGTGCGGACTTCATGGAGGCCGTGGAGAGCATGCGCAAGCGACTTGGCGCCACCGTCCAGCCCCTGCAATACCCGCTTTACG
>JAESRM010000301.1 GCA_016764635.1 Planctomycetota bacterium | reverse complement strand
GTTGTCCCTGATTGGGTGTGGGGAGACAGGACAAGCTCCATCGTTGGTTCGGGGCCAGCGGCACTGTGAAAGCGACACCGCTGACCCCGAACTAACGATGGAGCTTGTCCTGTCTCCCCACACCCAATCAGGGACAACGTGCCCCACCAAGGGACACCCAAGAGTCAGGTCGAAAGGAATACCCATCTTCCTGGCGGATTATCAAGGTGAGCTTTTGTCGGGGGAAACGAAGCGCCGATGCGGACCCCAAGGGCCGTTCCACTAGGCCTCCATTCCCCCAACTCCCCTGGTCTTATGCCGATCACTGCACTCTATAGCTTCCTTTTCGCCGCGGGCTGCGCCATTTGTGGCGCCGTCTTCGCCTGGATCACCGCCGATCAACGCCACTCCCGCAGGGAGCGTGCCCTGGCCCGTCATATGACCGGCCAAGWCCACGAGCGCTATCAAGGGTTCCTCTCCCTAGAACAACGAGTGCGTGGAATCCTGTCCGCTTTCGCGCAATCCGAGCGGGAACAAGGCCAACGCATCCAGGCACAGTSCGAGCAAATCGAACAACTCCGAGTCGCCCTGGGCGACTGGGATGGGCAGGCCGAGGAGGTCAGCCCTGAAGAAGCTGTCAACTTCATGGAACTCATCTGGCCCCACCTGGTCGGCGACCAAAATGCGGACTCCGCCGAGTTCAACATTGCCGAGTGGGAAAATCGCCTCAACGCCGTGCAAGTTGAGAAAACCGCCGAGCTCGCGCGCCAAAGCGATCTCATCCGATCCCTGACCGAGCGGGTACGCACCCTGGAGCCCGCGTCCAGTCGCTCCGTCACGCTCAACGAACAAGTCAGTGAACTAGAGATTCAAGTCGAAGCCAAGGACTCTGAGCTGGAAGACCTGGCCCAGCAAGTCCAGGTAATGCGCGACGAAAAGACCGATTGGGTCGACAAGAAAACCGCCTTCGAGGTCGAATACGATTCCAAATCCGAGCGTGCCGAAAAGCTCGCAGCGGAGACCGAAAGCCTGCGCGAGCAATTGGCCCAATCCGAAGAGTCCTGCGAGTCCACAACTGAACAACTGGAAGCCAGCCAAGCCCAAGCCACCCAATTCGAAGCCGAGCTGGCCGAGAAAACCGAGGCGCATTCTGAGTTGACAAGCGAGCTCGAAACCGTTCAAGCAGCCTTGCAAGGATCCAAGGAAGCCTGCGAAACCCTCGAAGGTGAAAAGCAAGCCCAAGCCGAAGAGCTGCAAGGCGTGTCCGAGCAATCCATTGATCAAAGCCAGGAACTGGAGCAACGCACGAGCGAATTAGAAACCTCCACCCAGGAACTCGAAACCGCGCGCCAAGAGTCCACGGTCAAGCAAAACCGCTGCGCTGAACTGGTCACCGAACTGGAAGAGCTGACCAGCAAGTCGACCACATTGGAAAGCGAACTGGCCGAGAGTCAGAACACCCAGGAGCAAACCYGCGAGGCCCTAGAGTCCTTGCAAGGCGAGCACGACGCATCCACGCAGCACGTCACCAGCTTGCRGGAAGAAGTCGCCAACCAGCAAACCGTGCTGGAAAGCTACCAGGAGCAACTCGCCGAAGAGCACTCCGCTCGCGAAGCTCTTGAGACCGTGCGACAATCCCTTGAAGAGTCCTGTGAGGGCCTGACGGGCCAATTGGGCCAACTTCAAGAAGAGCACGACAAGGCCCTGGCCACCCAGGAAACCCTGGTGACCGAGGTCGGCAACCTGACCGAGGAACTCGAAACCTTGAGCGCCGAACGCGCCACTTCCGATTCGACCCAGAAGAAGTTGGAACGCGTGCGTCAGCGCATGGAAACCCACTCCGAGAAGCTTCAAGGCCGCATCGAAGAAGTGGAAGATTCCCTGGCTCGCCACGAAGAAGATCTTGCCCAGGCCGAAACCGCCGTCTCCCACCGGGGCGAGCGCATCTCTGAGCTGGAAGAGAACTGCAAGGAAGCCACGGCCCGCGCCGATCGCTTGCAGTCCGAGTTGGCAGAGACCCGCAACGAGTTGCAGACCCGCGACCAGCAGGTCTCCCGCTTCAAGGAAAGCAGCCGCACGGAACAGGACGAGTTGACCAGCAAACTGGAAACCCTCACCAGCTCCAACACCGAATTGGAGCAGCGCTGCACGGAGGCCTCCCAGGAGGTTTCCCAAGCGGAACAACGCTTCACCACCCAGAGCCAAGATCTACAGGAAGCGCAAGCCCAATGCGAATCTAGCTGCGAAGAACTCGAGCAATTGSGCACCCAACTGGAAACGGCCCAGGCCTCCAGTACGGAGCAAAGCCATGCGCTCGAGCAATCCGTCAGTCAACTGCAGACCGAACTAGCCAAGAGCCAAGCGGACTGCAGCGAAGCCCGCAGCGCTCTGGTCTCAAGCCAGAACACCTGCGAGCAAACCCAAAGCGACCTTGCGACCGCACAGCAAATGGGAAGCGAGCAAACCCAGGAGTCCACCCAAAAGGTCGACGCCCTGGAAGCCCAGCTCTCCATGAGCCAGGCCCAACTCGAGAATGCCCAAACCGCACTGACCGCTAGCGACACCGCTTGCGAGAAGGCCCAAAGCAACCTCGCCGAAGCCCAGGCTTGCCTGGCCCAGGAACAGCAAGGCATCCAAGAGAAGACCCGCGAGATCGACGCAGCTCTTCAGGTGGCTCAGGAAGCGCGCGACGAAGAACAGGCCGCCCGCGCCACTTCGGAACACCAAGCCACCGAGCACGACCGGGTTCTCAAGAGCGAAATCGAAGGCCTGCAGGAGCAGGTGGACGATCTTCAGGCCCTCAACACGAACCATCAAACTCGCTCCGAGCAATTGACCGAATCCCTCGGCAAGAGCAACGGTGAGCTGGAAACCGTACGCGCCGAAGCCGGTCGACTCGACACCCTGCAAACCGAATTGCAAGGTCAACTCGACCAACTTCAGGAGCAGAAAGAAACCGCGGCACAGGGCTTCGACCAAGCCACTTCCAACCTGGAACGCTCCCTCGGCGAACTGCGCGTAGAGCACGATGCTTTGCAAGCTGACCGCGCCACCCTGCAGCACAGCTCCGGCGAAACTATCGCTGAGTTGCAAAGCCAGGTGAACGGACTTGAAGAGAATCTGGCCCAGGTTCACCAGGACCAGGAAGAGCTCTCCGCTGCATCCACAAAGGAAAACAGCGGCCTGCAGAAGACCCTAGCCAAGGACAAAGAAGCCCTGACGCAAGCGCGCAAGGACCTCAAGACCCTCAAGGCTTCCGTGCGTCGCAGCGACAAGCAACACGCCGGTGCCCAGGAGAAATTGGAACAGGATCTGGCCCAGGTGAAAGCCCAGGCCACGGAATCCGAAACGGCACACGCCAAGGAAGCCAAGAGCCTGGAAGGGCGTCTCGACAAGGCCAACAMCAGCCGCAAAGCCCTSGACTCCCAGGTCAARGCCACCGAAAWAGARCTGTCGAGCWCCCAGGAAAGYGGCGTGCAATTGGCCGCCGACCTGCAAAACCAACTCGATGATCTTGCGGCGGAATTGCAAGGCCAACGGGACTTGCGCCAAAAGGACGAGCAGCARCACCWGGAGACCATGGAGTCCATGGATCGYCAGCAAAGCGGCCTCAAGGATCGMCTCACGGAAACCACCAAGGACCGGGACACCCTAGCCTCTGATCTGCACTCCGCGGTGCAGRACATGGGCCAGGATCGCGAGAAGACCGYCAAGGAAATCGAAGCGGCCAAGCAAGAATCCCTGGAGCTTCGTGGTCGCCTGCAAAGCCTTGAGTCCGAACTCAACGCTGAGCAAAACGCACACGAAGAGGACGTCCAAAAAGCCCAAGTCACMCMRGWCRKSMWRMWWKRKWCMWWRKWKSRKKWRCGCCAAGNMSKSCMRMSAMYTGACGGGTCAAATCGCCGACCTGGAGAAGCTCCGCAGCAAAGGACAGAAGGCCGARGAGAAAGCCACCAARGCYCTCACMACCGGTCAAAACAAGCTGAARCGCCTGGAAGAGAAATTCGAAAAGGAGAYCCTRCAAGKCAAGGCCCTCAACGAACAGAGCAAGGACCTCACCAGCCAAGTCCAGGACAAGAAGAAGGAGATCACGGCCCTCGAGAAGCAATTCAAGGACCARGACACCGCCTTCGGCAAGTCCCAGGAAAAGGYCSAGAAGGACTCCGTACGCCTTCAGAAGCGCATGGACAAGTTGCAGGACGARCTGAAAGGACGCGACAAGGATCTCAYCAAGATCCAAGCCCAAGAGAAAACCACCCACCGGGAGATGGARCGTCTGGCAWCACGCCTCACCGAACAGGAAGGCGAYCTCAACAGCAAAGCCGAACATGCGCGCCTWWTGGAGYCACGCATCAYCGAGCTTGAARCCCAAATYGAMGCCCTGGATTCGATCCGCAACCAGCAGGAAWCCCAGATCGGCGAGCTGCAGGAAACCTTGARCACCACCAGTGAAACCCTGGAGGACAAGRTGGGCCGCCTGGCCCGCAAGCAAACCTCAGTGCAAGCCGCCCAGGCCATGCTCGAAAACCTGAAGCCAATGCTCGACGCGCTCGAGGATCGACTGCACGACGAATCGGACAGCAAGGCCTAATCGCCCCGCTCAAGAGAGGCCTCTACCTATTGGCGGGCGCCCCGGAGAAACCGGGGCGCCCGCTTTTTCGTAAGCCCCATCCCCGACGCGTTCATAGCCTAATTTTCGGAGTCCTGCGGGTAGGGCAACTCCATATGGGCGGGACTGTCAAAGGTCACGTTCACGCTGACAGGTTCAGTTTCCTCCAAGCCAGAGCCGTTGCAGGTCACGTTGTACTCTCCGACGGGCAGACCTGAAATGGAGAATGAGCCCTCTTTCACGCGCCCAAACTTCGCCGTATTGCCACCCCCTTTAGGGGTGACCGAGACGTACAGGAAAAGGTCCGGGTCGTTGGGAGAACCGATGATGCGCCCGGTCAGGCTCGCGCCGAGCCGCATGTTTCGCCGCACGTTGCGGTGCAGCTCGCCAGGGGTCAGCACAATATTATCGGCTTGCTCCAAGATCCAAGCATCGGGTGAGTCCTGGGAATCATTGGACCCCCCCCACGCGTTCCGGCGAGACTTGTACACCAAGCGATACGTCCCTGGTGCCAAGCCCTCAAAAGTCACCTCGTGGCCTTCGATCCGCTTGGCTTGAATCGACCCCCTGCTGCCCATGCCGTCCACCTCCACGGCCCATTGGGAAGCTTTGAATTCGAACGGCAAGGTGCCTCCACTTTGSGCGCTCATGGCCACCGTTAACGAGGCRGAAGGCAGCAGTAGGTCCAGGTTCTGATTGCCGCCGCCGCCCACGGTCAGTCGCCAAACCTGGGCCGAGCCACCATCCGAAGGACGTGCACGCACGCGATACTCCCCSGGTCCYCCGAGGATCATGGCGTAAGCGCCACCTGCGCGGCTGATGCATTCCACCTTGTCCCGGATCGGCTTCAACCCCGTGAGGTCGAGACGATAYCCYGAAACCCCTTCACCATCYCGAAGCAGCTTKCCCTTCAACCGAACGCTGCCAGGMGCCGCAGGGCCGAAGAATACGGAAGTCGTTYGACCGGAYTCCACSTGGAAWGWTTCCGATTGGCCCGGATCTGAATTCAAGGTCTTGCCGCCGGARAYASTGAAGTGMCCCTGYAGCYTGGCCGTRTACTCKCCMGGAGCMAGCTCWGGAACCAAGAACGARCCATCCCCATTGATCGTTGCCGAATTGGAYGGCGTCCAGCGGTTTCCRTCGGAGCGAWCAGCACGGATGCTCACGGYCAATTCRGGCTGCCACCAATCGGAGTGCACCGTGCCTTCCACCCGGCCCGGTCCGGGGAGTTTGAGCACAACGTCCTCGACGATCTCTCCTGCGGCGACCTGGAAGGTCAGCGTGGGACTCTTACCCGCAAGGGGTTCGTTGGCGTAAACGCTGTAGGTTCCTGGGGCCAAGTTGGTGATTGAAAAACCAAACTGTTTGGTGGCGGCCACGCTGTTTGAGGAACCGGAAACGACGCCATCGATTACCGGGGAATAGCGGACCTCGGCCAGTACCTTATCGTCTTCTTGATTCACGACCTTGCCAAAGATACGTGCACCCCTGGGCAGCATGAAAACCACTTCCTTGTTGTTGGGCAGAGTCACCGATTGCAGCTCACCGTCTTGATACCCGGCTGCAGCGGCTTCTAGGCTCCAATCCCCACCAGGTATGCCCGCCCACTCGAAGAGGCCATCCTCGTCCTGGTAGCGTTGGCGCAGCACGCCGCCCTTGGCGGTTCCCCAACCCGACTTCTTCTTGGCCGGCCCTCGTCCTTTCACGGGCGTGGCCGCAATGCGGAAGGTCTTGATGGGGTTGCCCAAGTCGTCTTCCACTCGCCCCCGTAGGGGCTCTTGCTTCTCTCCGAGCAGGATGGAAACCTCAGGGCCTCCAACCAAAACTTTCTCCACCCGGGCCCGTACCGTGTGCTTGCGAATGAAGCGACGGGTTTTGATTTTGGAGAGGTCGCGCGGGACACGTTTATCGGGCGGCAATCCTTCCGCCATCAACTCCACTTGGATCGGCTTGGCGAACCCACTGATCTCGAACATGCCATCGGCGTCGGTTTCGGTCTTTGAGCTGGAGGGCCCACCCCAGGCTCCTCACCCGCCTCTTGCGGCTACCAATTCCCGTTGGGACATGCCTACCAGC
>JAESRM010000351.1 GCA_016764635.1 Planctomycetota bacterium | reverse complement strand
GGGGATGACGCTCGGGAACCAGCCGCCCCAGATGATGGGCAGGCTCGGGTAGCGCTCGCGCACGGCTTTGGCGGCCA
The DNA here is from genome assembly GCA_016764635.1 of Planctomycetota bacterium. Lineage (GTDB taxonomy): Bacteria > Planctomycetota > UBA1135 > UBA1135 > NORP259. The sequence goes on along the minus strand of JAESRM010000351.1, from coordinate 6,614 downwards.
GGTAGCCGTCGTAGACTTGGTAACCCAGGATGCAGGAGGAGCCGAACAGCAGGGCGCCGTCGCAGGCCTCCAGCAGCTTGTCCATGTAGTTGGGTTCGATCATGGCGTCGATCATGATCACTTCGAAACCATCAGCGATGGGGCCGGTATTCCTGAGTCCTATTGTTGCTTCAGCTTGGAAGAAAATAAATCGACCAACAATCCGTGGTTACCCATGTCGGCGGCGGCGAGTGCAGGGAAGTAAGCCTCGTCGGTACATAGTCTTAGGGGTGCATCATGCATTAGAAAATGCTTCGCTTGGTAGTCGCTTAGGACTCGTGCAACTCTGCCGTTTCCATCTTCAAATGGGTGAAGCGCTACCCAATCGTGGTGGAAGGACGCCATCGCGCGYAGTACCTCATCGGTACTGTCGCTGGAAAAAGGGCTGGCTTGGCCAGACCAACGTTCCACCGCCTTAGCCACTTTCCTTTGCAGTTCCGTGTGGGTTGGAGGGACAAAAGTCGCTTGCTCAAGCCCTGAGCCCTCTGGACCAACCCAGGCCAAGTTCTGTCTGAGTCGGCCTGCAACAACTGCCGACGGCGCATCAATGAGGAGAATCGCATTCAAACCCAGCATCCCGTCGAAATTCGCGATGTGTGGGCTCTCAAGAAGTTGGCAGACGGTCTTTCGATTGACTGGTGCTTGCGGCTCTGTAATCTTATCGAGGTGACTCAGTAAATCGCTGCGGCTTGTAGCTATGGCATTAGCATTTTCGCGAACTTGGACTTCGATGCCATCAAGTTGTTCTAGTGCAGTATTCTGGAATAGTTTCCGATCCTCCCTGCAGGCAATCTCTAATGATTGGGCGAGCTCCCCAATGTGAGTGGTGGCACTTTCGTGTGTTTGCGTGAAGAAGCCATTCCCGTCGGGGCCGAGTTCCTCTCGGTGGAATTCCCATGCTTCGATGAGTGCAGAAGACCAGAGATCGGCGTTTGGCACAATCTTCTTTAAGCACAGGCTGACTTGAAGTTGCTTTCGAGCGGGTCCTAGTTGCTCAGTGTTCAGCAACACTTCTGGCGGGGTATAAAGTTCGGTTGGCAGTTTCTTGGCCCACGCCTGTCCAGCATGGTCAATCTGTGAGCGAAGATTCACACCGAACATCGTGTTGTACATTGAGAGGGCCACTTTAGTCGCGCCGAGGCCGAAAGCCCATGAGACTGGATCGAATATCATGACCGTAGACTAGCAGATCTTAGGCACAATTAGGGGGGAAAGGTTCTGGCCAAGTTCTGGGTCTCGCGTCAAGCGCAGCTGATGATTCTTTAGCCACGTACTCAGTACGAAATTTTCCAAACCCATTGGGGCCGCAAGACACCAACTCGCTGTGGGGCTTCCGGGTTTCAAGTGGAGTAGGCGATCGGGATGTTGTCGATGCCGATGTTTTTGCCGATGCGTTCCTGCATCTCGGCTTTGCCGGATTCGGCGCCTAGCCAGAGCAGGTGACACTTGGACTCTTCCGGCAGGTCGTCCTTGTAACGCATGATAGTTTCGATCTCGATTGTGCCGTTCCACCAGACGTCGGCGTCCAGGTCGACCAGGGCTTGGCATAACTCTTTGGTGCGCTTTTCGGCCACGCCGAAGTTGGCGTCCTGGAAGCGCAGCATGTCGAAACCGAAACGAGCCTTGAGCTCGATGATCTCTTCGGCCAGTTGCTTGCCGGGGATGGCCTTCCAGCGGCGTCCTGTGATGGGGGGGGAGCAGCAGAAGGTGCAGGGCTCGGGGCGACCAAAGGATGAGAAGAAGTTGGGGGCGTAGAGGGGGGCTCGGGTCCGGTTTCCTTGTATCGGTTCCCCGGGGAGGGTCTTATCTTTGAGTTCCATGCGGACTCGCTGAAGAAGGAGGTTGTCCGTTCTCGGTGGTGTATGCCCTGGGATTAGGCGGTCGGAATCAGGGCCGCGGCATCCTGGATTGGAAGTAGGGAGGCTTGCACCCACTGAAGGACGGCCAGAGCGCTGGCAATCCCTCCCCCAAACGCTACACTCTCAACTACACTATTGGCCGGCATGGGTTGAGGAACTCCTCCCAATTGGTCATTCAGGCCTTTACCGGATGAGCGCGATGAACACACCTAATTCCGAAGACAACTCCGAAGACAATGCAGAGGTTTCCAGCTCGGACGAGCCAGAGCGCCATGAGCAAACGGCGGAGGAGTGCATAGCAGATGCCAAACAGGCTTCCAGGAAGTCGTCTGAGTTCAGGAACAAGGCCAAACAAGCGAGAAAGGAAGCAGATGAAGCCGCATCAGGGGCACAAGTCAGCGCGGCCGCGGCATTAGAATTCAGAGTCCAGGCGAAAGCCGAATGTGAGCAGCTCCAACTTTTAGTGGAACAGGCAGGACTGGGTTTCAAGAAAATGGWAGAGTGCCTGTCTACAGTCGACCACTTTGAGGGGAAAGTCTCAGCCTACAATAGCTTGTTGGAGCGTCATGACGAGCTTCGAGAGATGGCCACCACTTTGGAGGATCACTTTCAGGAGGGCGAAGATAGTTTCGCCAAAATTCGAGCGGCCAACAGCGGGGCACTTGAGCTTAAGCGGGAGATCGACGGACTCTACTACGAGATCGTCGGGTCAAAAAGCACCGATCCCGACTCCGGAAAAACAATAATTTCAGAGGGCCTAAAGGGGAAGCTCCAAAAGATATACGCCGAACTGTTATTGACCGCAAAAACACTACGTAGCGAAGTTGACGAACTAGAGGAGACTGCAGAGGAGCGTTATTTGGCGTTCACAAAGGACAAGAACTCAGAATGGGTGGAAGCATTTCAGCGCTGGAATAGTGAGCAAGAGTCTCTATCCAAAAAAGTGCAGGACTTACTCCCGAATGCCCTCACCGCTGGGCTTAGCTCAGCCTTCTCTGAAAAGAAACGAAGCGAGGAGGTCGAGCAGAAGAAACACGAAAATGCATTCAGATGGTCACTGGGTGCGATGATTGTTACTTCCGCCCTACCAGTCTTGGTCAGCTACAATTTGTTGAGTGATGAAAATACTCTCTCGGAAGTGATCGCAGATTATCCCCGGCTCGTTCTTTCTTTCCTTCCGCTCTACATCCCGACATTCTGGGCAGCATACTCATCTGGCAAGAAGGCGAAGCTAGCCAAGAGGCTCGTGGAAGAGTATTCGCACAAGGAGGTGCTCAGCAGAACATTCGAAGGCTTGTCTCGGCAAATTGAAGCCATCGATGAGCCAGAGGTCTCTAAAAAATTGCATGAGAAACTGCTCTTCAACTTCCTGGATGCGAGTGCTGAAAACCCTGGGAAATTGATCACTGACTACAATCAGGCGGATCACCCTCTCATGGACGCTCTCGCCAAGAGTGCTGCACTCGGAGATAGCTTGGACAAACTCGGGCACATCCCGCTTGTGGGTCCTATTCTCAGGGCAGTTGAGACTAGAACCAAAGAAAGAGTTGCTGTCCAAAGCAAGATGATTGCTGGTGGTCTCGACGGACTTGCTGTTATTGACACCAAGGAAAGCAGCGATGAGGCTAGCGAGCCTCTTGAGGGCACAGATCTAAGCTAACGTGCCCACCCAAGCTAGCCAATCCGGATACGGGGCGAGTTGGTGTCAGGTCCGCACATTCTGTCTAACCCTAGTTCATCCAAGTGGTCGTGTTCGAGCAGGTGCTCGGCACGGGCTCGAACTCTTCGAAGCCGACCACGGGATGGTGATGAGTGAAGGCCATTTGTCCGTCGTTTTTCAGAGCCAGGCCGGCGCGCTAGCCAGGGGCTCGCCGCGGCTCAGGCATGGAGGGGTTTTACGAGCTTGTGCTATTTGCGGAAGGGCTTTATGGACTCCTCGCTTTCGATGTGAGAGTCGATGGTCAAGGACTACCGGGGTGAGTCAGTGCGACGTTGTGCTGGTATCGTTTGGTTTATTGTGGAATTGCAGTTACCATGGCCCCACCGAGGAAGTCTTCTACATGGGGGCTATTGGCTTCATGCGAGAGAACAACATGCAGAATCAGGAATCCTTGTTTCAATCCACTCGGTCGGGGGAGGAGGATGTCGCCATTGCGGAAATGTCTGAAGCTAGCAGCTCCGAGGTGAGGGGGGCCGTGTTTACGCGCCCGGAGATTGTGAGGGCGACTCTCGATTGCGCGGGTTATCACGCGGGGAGTGATCTTCTGGCAATGCGTCTCCTCGAACCATCGTTCGGGGGCGGGGAGTTCTTGTCTGTGGTCCTGGGCCGATTGATCGAAGCATTCCTAGCTAATGGGCATGGTTGGAACGAGTCTTTGGAAGTACTTGGCCCTCGTATTGTGGGGGTAGAGGTGCACAAGGCCACGTTCCTTTCCGCCAGCGCTAGACTGAAAAAGGAGTTGCAAGGTTTTGGGGCAAACGCGAGCCAGGCCAAGAGTCTCACGGAGCATTGGCTCAGGTGCGATGACTTTCTTCTTACGGAGCTTGATGGAGGGTTCGATTTTGTAGTGGGCAACCCTCCCTATGTTCGGCAGGAGAGGATTCCTCCGGTCCTCCTAGCGTCCTACAAGGAGCGCTTCTCGACTTTATATGATCGTGCAGACCTTTATGTGCTGTTCTATGAGAAGGGGCTCGATCACCTGGAGCCGGGGGGGATCCTTGGTTATGTCTGTGCCGATCGTTGGACTAAGAACAAGTACGGGGGTCCTTTGCGGGCCAAGGTGTCAGATGGATTTAGGTTGTCTATTTTCGTTGATCTATCGGGGATCGATGCGTTCACCGATGAGGTCGAGGCGTATGCATCTATCACGGTTTTGCAAGCTTCCAGCACCGGGGCGGATGTAACGTCTTTGTGGATCCCCGATGAGGGCAAGGCGGTGGAGGGCTCCACGAATGGCGAGTCGTTGCCAGGATTGGTCGAGCTTGGCCGACGGATGATTTCTGTTGCAGGCATCGTCAATGGAAGCGACCCCTGGCTCTTGGACTCCTACGAGGTTCTACCCGTGCTCCGAGATATCGAGGAGAGGTTCCCGACGCTGGAGGGTTCGGGTGCAGCGGTGGGGATTGGCGTTGCCACCGGCTGCGACCGTGTTTTTATCGGGGACTACGATCAGCTTCCGGTTGAGGATGATCGCAAGCTAAAACTTGTCTTGGGAAGGAACTGCAAGCTTGATGGGGTCGAATGGAGCGGTAAGGGCGTCGTCAACCCGTACCTCCCCTGTGGGAAGCTGGTGGACTTAGCTGAGTATCCTCTCCTATCAGCGTATTTTCAGGATCACGAAGAAGCGCTGCGGAAAAGGCATGTGGCTAAGAAGAGCCCCAGCCGGTGGTACAAGACCATCGACAGGATCGACCATGCGCTGACGACCCGTGCAAAGCTTCTTGTGCCGGACATCAAGGGTTCGGCCATGTTTACGTACGAGCCCGGCGGGTACTATCCGCACCACAACCTGTATGTGATCACGAGTGATGAGTGGGACCTACTCGCCCTGCAGACGGTCTTGCGTTCGTCGATTGCTTTGGCTTTCGTCGCTGCTTATTGCACGCGCATGTCTGGGGGCTACCTTCGTTTTCAAGCTCAGTATCTCCGCCGTATTCGCGTGCCTGACTACCTCCAGCTGTCCTCGGTGGATAGGGCGAGTTTGGTTACATTGTCCCAAGGCGCAACGCAATCCGAGATCGATGACTTCGTTTTTGGCTTGTACGGAATCTGTGGCGACGACGCCCAGGTGGTCCGCACTTTTGCAGAATCCTCAAGGCGAGGAAAGGTGTAATTTATGGCTTCGAATCTTCTTCCTTCCGATTTTGATCAACAGATCGCAAGCGCGGTAGAGTGCTTTTGGCAAACGAAAGGGGCGGGGACGGGGGCCCAGGAGGGCAAACGAACCAGCGTCGTGAGCGGGAAAAATCTTGATGGTTTCCTAGCGGTTGCCCGAAGCGTTGCAGCACATTGTGGAATACCAGAATCCAGCGTTCACACTCTCGGGAAGAAGTTCCTGACCCTTCCAGGATTTTACCGTCCTATCAAGAACTGGGATGTTGTGGTCGTGCACAACTACCGGCTCTTGGCTGCAATTGAATTCAAGTCGCACGCAGGACCCTCGTTCGGAAACAACTTCAATAATCGATGTGAAGAGGCCCTTGGTAATGTCACCGATTTACGTGCGGCGTATGAGAAGGGAATATATCATCCCGAGCGGCACAAAGCTGCTGGGCTCAACTCCGATTTGCCCGACCCTCGGAGTCCTTTCTTGGGGTACCTCATGCTTCTGGAAGAGTGCGAAGGGTCGACCAAAACCGTGAAGGCTGATTCCCCTCATTACTTCCTGGACCCGCAATTTGAGGGATCTTCATATGCGGACCGGTACAAGATATTCTGCGAGAGGCTCATGTCTCGCAGACTCTATGAGTCTGCTTCACTAATATTATCACCTTCAAGCAGGAGCGAGCCGGGGGAGTGGAGGGCACTATCGGATGCAACGGACCCAAAGGCGTTGTTTGCAAGTTTTGCAGCTCAGCTGCTCTCGGCCCAAGCTTGACTCCAGCCAAAAAAGAGCCCGGCGCGATGGGATCGCGGCGGGCTCTTTGTGGGGTGCCTTGGTCGCTTGTGCGGCTTGCGGCTTTTGCTTTGCTTTAGTTCGAGGGTTTGTCCGTTAG
>JAESRM010000300.1 GCA_016764635.1 Planctomycetota bacterium | reverse complement strand
GACGATGTCGAGACCATCGAGAATCGGGACCCCGCTTGCGACCATGGTGCCGAGGGTGCGGGTGAAGCGCGCCACCGCAGGGGTGGGTGCGCTCAGTTGGGAGAATCCGGGGAGGCGGTTGGACGAATACGGCTGCTGGGCGGGCGAGACGCCAGCCATAGCAAGGCATGCGAAGCCCACGGCCATGTTTCGGATTGTCACGAGTCCCCTCAACCCACGGCTAAAAACCATGGGCAATCGATTGTTGTGCATAGGATGAATTCCCTTTGAGAGTGTCCTGTGGGAGAGAGCCCCGCCATGGTGGTGGCGGTTGTGAAGCTTGCAGGACGGTGGGAGAAAGCGGTTATCCAGGGCGGCAGAGGGACTGATCTATATCAGAACGTGCCTGTTCTTTGATATCTTTGCCGTTAGGTGGCTACCTGTTGGTGGCACATAATGAGAAATCGGTAATAAGGGACTGGGGACCCTGGGAGCCTTGAATGGCTGGGTTCCTCCGTCTGGGGACCTTTCTAGCGGGTTTTGCGCCAGAGCAGGAGCAGCTTCAGAAGTCCCAGGGTCGGTGCCCCGGCCCGTCGGTTGAGGACTCCGATGGCATAGGCGTCGCGCCACTGGTGGGCCAAGGCGCGCCAGGCAAACAAGGGGCCATGCCTGGGGTCATATATATGTGTGGGCTCGGAGGTGATGCCGTTCAATTCGATGACCGCCAAGCCGCGCCCTTCGCTCAAGGCCTGGGCGTCGGGCGCTTTGAAATCGTAGCGACCCAGGTACAGGCCGAAGAGGCCAGGGGGCGTTCCGGGCAGCGCTTTGAAGCTAAGGCTCAGTTCGTCCACCGCTGCGAGCAGGGCCGGGGTGTTCAAGTGGTTGCCGTCCAGGAAGATCGCGCCCCGGCTGTGGGTGCCGACTTCGACCAGGCGCACGACTTCGCCTGCTGTTGGAACCCGGGTCCACTCGTCGCCCAAACCTTGTTCGTAGGTGCTGGCCATGGCCACAGCCCGGCGATCCTCGAGCACCAAGCGGCCGACCGTACTGCGGCCATCCCCGACGACCGTGGGCAGGACCTTGCTCGTGATGGAGATGATGCTGGCTTCGCCGGTGGCCGCATCGCGTTTGAAGAACACGCCGAACTCCTCCCCGGGAATGAATTCCTGGGCSATCCAGGGCGCGCCGGGGGAAGCCAGKGCTGCGCGCAGGGMATCCTCGCTGCGCACGATGAACACGTCCTTGCCGCGCTCGCCCACATCGGGCTTGAGGACCACGGGCCAGGTCAAACCTTGAAGCTCGCGCCAGGCTATGATGCGCTCGAAGGCCTCGGCGGGGGAGTCCATGGGTGGCACACGCAGGTAGGCCGGAATGCAATCGTGCTTCGCGAACCCGTCCAAAATGTCGCCCTTGGACTCGCCCGCAAATCCAGAACCGAGCATGCCCGGGTTGGTGGCGCTGAAAGGTGCCAAGCTGCCATGGCGCACGGCTTGCCAAAGCATGTATGGCACGATCGGGCCGTAGATGACGATCGGATGCCAAAATTCGAAGCGCGTGAAGCGCCGAAATGCGCCCACCAAGCCGCGGCGGCCGCGCCAGGTGCAGGCGGGCAGCAGCAACTTGCGCACAAGGATGAAAAGCCCCAATAGTGCCGGAATCACCTTCCAAAGGGAGTCTCCGATGGATCCGTCCTGGGGCGAAAAGTGCTCACCGAAGTAGGCGGAGAGTCCTACGAGCACCGGCGTCCACAGGGCGCAGGCCAGGGCGAAGTAACCGGCGAAAGAAAGAAAGCGCGTGTGCAGCGCGCCGGCCAATAGGTACGTGGGCAGGCGCAACCCCGGGGTGAAGCGTGAAAGAAAAATGACGCTGGCCCCACGGGTTTGCATCCAGTGCGAAGCCTTGTCCAGGGATTCGGGTTTGACGAAATAGCTGAGCGGGCGCCGGCGCAGGGCGGGCCTGCCCGCCACACGTCCGAGCACGTACAGCATCAGGTCGCCAATCAGAATGCCCGTGAAGCAAGCCAGTGTGGCGCTGGGGAAAGAGAGCCGGCCCAAGGAAACCAGCCAGCCCGCAAGCAAGCAGGTCAGGTCCTCCGACACCAAGGTGGCGATGGCCAACAGCAGCATCAGCATGAACAGGGAGAAACCCTCCGCGGTCGGTATGCTCGCCGGATCGAAAGGGATCTCGGATGCCGCGACACGTTCCGCGCTGGCCTGCCCGCGCGAGGGGGCCGCGCCGGACTCCACGGAAGCCACGAATTCGCGGATGAAATCGGCCACGCGTTCGGGTTCCTGCCACGGGATGAAATGACCGCGCTCGGGGAAGATTTCCAACTGGGCCTGGGGCACGATGCGCGCGTGTTCGCGGGCGGCGGCCAGGGGCACTTGCAGGTCATGGGCCCCGTGCAGGATCAGGAAAGGCACGGGCACGGCTTCCATCAAAGGACGCAATTCCCCTTGTTTGTCGTCATAGAAGTTGCGCGCATGGGCGTGGTTGACCGGGAAACGATGCAGCTTTCCGAAGTGGGGCAACGTGAAATCCAAGGCCGTCACAAATCCCAACAGCACCGCGTGCATGGCCTTATTCAGGGTCGAATCCCCCAATAGCTCCAATTCCTCCACGCCTAGGGAGGACATGAGAGTGATCGAAGCCACGCGTTCGGGCGCCATGGCTTGCAAGCGCAAGGCGACCGCTCCTCCCATGGAATGGCCGACCACATGCAAAGCCGGCGCATCGATGCGCTGCAACCATTCTTTCAGGTAGAGCGCGTGGGCCTGTGGGCTGTAGTCGGGCAGTCGCTTGGAACTCACACCGAATCCGGGCAGGTCGGGTGCGAGCAGGTGATGGTCAGCACACAGGAATTCCGACAAACGATCGAAGTTGCCGTGGTGCCCGGGACTGCCGTGCAGCAGCAAGACCGTGGGGTTTTCCTTGGGGCCCGATTCCCAAACATCCAAGGCTACCGTGCCGCCGTCATCGGGCGCGCCGCCCACCAAGGCGAGTGAGAAGCGCTGGGCCCCGGCCGGTGTGGCTTCCGGACCTTGCACGGCGCGCCAAGCCCAAGAGGCGATCAGGAGCAGGACCCATAGGGCCGCAAGGCGCCCCAGTGGTAAGCGGCTCCAGATTGAGCGTGGGTTCTTCAAGTCGTTGTCGAGCGGGCCCGGTCAGGAAACCTGCGCGGGTTTCACGTCGGGGTAGACGAAGGATTCCGGAGCACTGGGCTGGAACAATTCGAGCACGCCATCCCGGGCGCTTTGGGCCAGGGCCTTGCGATCTTCCCCGTGGAAGATCTGCTCGTGGAAGTGAATCTTGGCGTCGATCGAGCGCAGGGTGAGCATCTTCAAAAAGTGCGAACCGAAGGGCATGTCGCCCCACCAGCAGACACTCATATGTGCAGGTTCGGATCCCGCGGGAGTGGCGTAATGCAAACTCGCCACGTGGGTTCCCATCTGCATGGCCAGCGGCGCTTGCAGCAGGGAAGGGTGGAAAGGATCCACCGTGGTGCCCGCCGTGCTGGTGCCCTCGGGAAAAAGGATCACGCCCTCGCCGCCGCGCATGGCCGCTTGCAGCTCCGGAATGGCACGGGAAACATCCCGGCGATTCTTGCGGTCGATGAAGAGCGTTCCRGCCCATTTGGCMAGGCTGCCCATGATSGGCCAGGAACCGATTTCAGACTTGGASAGGAAGTGGCCGCGCACGGTGGCGTGCAGGATCACAATGTCCAAGTAAGAAAGGTGGTTGGCCACCAGGAAAAACGGAGGCTTGGGGATCGGCCCAGCGGTCTCGATGCGCACGCCCAGGATCCTGCAGCTCCAACGAGCCCAGCGCGTGATCGCAAAGCGCGAGACCTTGGAGCCTTGAGTTCCGAAACCGACGGCGGACATGGCGCGGCCCGTCCAGAGGAAGGGCAGGGGCATGCCCGTGGCGAGCATCAGCAAGGGGATGCGGTAGATTGCGCGAAGATAGGCCATGGGGRAGACGCCYAGCGTAGCGMTTCAGCCAGCAGGATCGAAGCGYTGCTTGTGCCCGGAATCCACTTGCACGAAAGTCAGGAAGTCGATGGTGCCAAATTCACGGTCGATGGCRGGCGGGGAGAGGATCTTGGCGCCCTGGCGCAGGTAGGAGCGGAACAGGCGCGGGATGGGCACCTTGCCGCCGGGTTGGCCAGAATCGGTACAGAGCCAATCGGGTCGCGGCACCGTGCGCAGGGTTTCATCCACATGGCCGGCAAGATCCAGCTGGCGGTACAGGCGCAAACCCTCGTCCATGTCCTGGCTGGTGAGCGAGCTGCAGCCAAAGAAGCCGCCCTTGCCGTGGAAGTCCAGGTAAGCCATCAATCCTTGCCAGAGCARCAGGAGAACCGAGCGTCCCCGGTGATCCTTGGCCACGCAAGCCCGGCCCAACTCCACGTTGTCCTCGGCGAAGGCTYGGCCYAAGCGCCCCAGATCAAACTCYTGATCGGTGTAGAARCCCAARCCYTCCCGGGCRCYGGTCCCGGTTTGCATGCGGTACGTGCCGACCATTTGATCGCTCTTGTTGTCCCAAACCACCAGGTGTTGGCAAGGCTCGTCGAAGGGATCCCGGTCCAAGCCMGTRACCWTCGCGTCGGCCAAKCCCTCGCCCAACTCCAAGCAGAAGACTTCGAAGCGCAGGCGCAGRATGGCTTCGCGTTGYTCTTGRGTGCGCGCAAAGTACATCTCATAGCGYCCGCGTTTTAGGCGTACGGGCGGGATGCGCTCCTGGTGGGGCAGGAGCGTTTGCGRGGAGCCCAAATCGGGCGCGGCTTGGGTCGTGTGATGGGGAAGGTTGTGCACGGGCGGTTTTCACTCCAGGGGCCAGGGGCTTCTGGARGTGAATGGGTATTTTCGAGGAAGGATTGCGCTCTGGAAACGAACGGCCCGWGGAAAAGGTRAAAWTYCCCGCTTMGGRCTGAATTTYRGGCCAGRAAGGCATRGCGGGATAGCCCCGCKSACCTTYGGCGCCCCCGTACGATCACCAGTCCAGGGCGTGACCAAGCCGACCGGCAAGGCCGATCCACTGCACCAAAATCCGTTCCGAGGGCTCTTCTCCTTCCACATCCCGGTGACTCACCTGGAAGCGCAGGGTCGATCGTTCGCCGAGCGGGCGTGAGAAATAGAGGCTGATCTCCTGCTCCTGGGGCGTGCCGGCTTGGGCTTGCTCGAAGGTCGAATACAGCAAACCCAGCGCGCGACCGGAGCGCCTTTGGTGTTCCAACCAGTAGTACTGCCCGAAGATTTGCTCTTCGAAAAGCGCCAGGGTCGGCGGCCCGGCGCCCACGGCACGCGCGCCCACCTGACCATCGGCGATCAAGCCTTCCCAGCCTGCCGACCAGGCCGGCCCTTCGGTTTCATCGCTGAGCCCAAAGGTCAGATCCATGCCGTAAATCCAATGCTGCAAATGTTCCGCGCCCAGGGAAGTTCCGTCGGAGGCCACCACCGCCACGGAAAAGTCCGGAACCGAGTGGGCCGAAAATCCCCACTGAAAAATGCCCTCCGCTCCCACGTCCACGAGCCCGGTCAAGCGCGCATTGACCGCGAGTTCATCCAGGCGGGGCCCGTCGAGGATTTCCATTCCCGGAAGGCTCAAGGGGCGCCCGCCGATGGGGGAACTCTGACGCTCGGTCTGTGTGAACAGGCCTAAGGAAGCGCGCAGGGTGGAATGTTCGCCGGTGGCGAATACATCGCCGTAGGTGATGCCCGTGGCCAATACCTGGTCGCCCAAGTAGGCGCGCAGCACGCCGGGCCGCTCCGGGTAAGGCAGTTCGTAAGGCCGCGCCTGCATCTGCTTGCCGAAGTCGATGGGCAACCTGCCCAAGCGTAAGTAAGAGGACCCGGACAACCCCTGGTACACCAAAGCCGCCTGTGAAAGGGTCAACTCCTGCTCGGTGCCTTCCACCAAAGCGAAACCCCACAGGTCCCGGTTGAATTGGGCGCGCAAGCTGGCGTCCAACCCGCGCAGGCCCCCGTCGAGCTCCCCGCTGCGCCCCGGCCCGTCCAGGCTGATCTGGGAGCGCAGGTCCACGGCAAAGCCCAGGTCCAGCTTCACGCCGCCGACCTGTTTGCCGGTCAACCCGCTGCCGGGCATGCCCGGCGAGGTCACATAGCGATCCTGGAAGGCCTGGGCGGATCCGACAAGTGCCAGGGCGGCGCCCATCAAGACGGCCCCACGCAGGGAACCGGAGCCCGGGAAGGCCAGGGATTGAAGGGGGGCGCTGGGGAGGAATCGCATAGGTGAGGTTGCACCCCTTGGAAAACCGGACCCGCGGGGGGCGGGCTTTCGGGAGTGGGCTTGTGGGGCGTGGAAGGACGGGCATAGGATAACGCTCCTCCCCTTGTTTGGGGCCATTCCTATGAGTGACAGATCCGCCCATTCCCCAGCAGCCCCGGACCCAGGGGACTCCCGGGATACCCGCCTGCCCCGTATCGTCGTGTTCTCCGACGATTGGGGGCGCCATGCCTCCAGTTGTCAGCACCTGATCGCCCAGTTGCTGCCGCGCTATCGGGTGGATTGGGTGGAGACCATAGGCACGCGCACGCCCAGCCTGAGCCTGGCGGACCTGCGCCGCAGCCTGCAGAAGCTGCGCAGCATGTTGGGCCCCAAGGGGGAAGCGGGCGAGGAAATCAGCCTGCACAAGAACCTGCGCATCCACAACCCGCGCATGATCCCCAGTTTCGCCGGTCCGCGCCGGCGCC
>JAESRM010000172.1 GCA_016764635.1 Planctomycetota bacterium | reverse complement strand
AGCCCTGAAGATCATGCGCGAAGGTGTTTCCACCGAGCGCGCCCGGGGGCGATTCCTTTTTGAAGCAGAAGTTCTAGGTCGTCTCCAGCACGAAAACATTGCGCGCGTACTCGAGTCAGGCATCCACGGGAATACCGATCAGAATCAGCTCCCTTGGTTTGCCCTCGAGTATGTGGAGGGTGGGCTTTCCATTCTGGAATACGCCAACGCCCACAAGCTGTCCATTCCCGGCCGCATTCAGTTGTTCCTCAAGGCGTGCGCAGGCGTGCAGCACGGGCATCAAAAGGGTGTCATCCACCGCGACCTCAAGGCCTCCAACATATTGGTGGGCCCCGACGGCATGCCGAAAGTGATCGATTTTGGAGTGGCTTGCTTGATCGAATCCGAGATGGAAAACGAGGAGGGCTGGACGCTCAGCGGAGAAGTGGTCGGCACCCTGGGAACCATGAGTCCCGAGCAGTTGCGGGGATCCCGGAAGGACGTGGATATCTGCACCGATGTCTATTCCCTAGGTGCACTGCTGTTCGAGCTGCTGGCAGGCGAGCCAGCCTTGGACTTGAAAGGTTTGTCCCTACCGGCTGCATTTGAATTGGCCCGCAAAGGCAATGTACGCAGCCTGGAAGATGTGAAACCCAGCCTGCCCAGGGAACTCGGCTGGATAGCCCAACGGGCCATGGAACACGAACGCGGGCATCGCTACCCAACCGTTTCAGACCTGATGGCAGACCTACACCGGTTCCTGTCTAACCAGGCGGTGCTAGCGGGTCCTCCCACACGTACCTACCACCTAAAGAAGTTCGTGTCGCGCTATCGCTGGCCCGTCATCGGCTTGGCCACCATTCTTTTCGTGTTGGTGGGAGCCCTGTTCTGGGTGTCTTCCATCTACCGGATTGCAGATCGGGAGCGCATCAAGTCTGTCGCCATCAACGAATTCATGAACGACACCTTGTCCATGGCCAACCCTTCCGTGGGTGGCGCCGACACACGAATCTCGGATGCGCTGGATTTTGTGTTTGAGTCGAGCGCCGTGGCCTTTAAGGACCAACCTGGCGTGCGCGTGGAACTTCTCGAAATGGTCGGCCGCGTCTACAGCCGATTGAATGAGCACAAGAATTCAAGACGACACTTAGAGGAAGCCGTCGCCCTTCAAAAAGCCAACGGTAAGGAAGATGATCTCAGGACATACCGCATGATGGGCATGATCGGGGAGAACCTCGCCTGGGAAGGAGAAGACTTGGAAGGAGCCGTTGCGTTGCTACGCGAAGCCCATAGCAAGCTAGTGGCGAGTGAGGGAGCCGGAGCCCAAGAAACCTTGATCGTGCAAAGCCTGTTGGGATTCGCCCTGAGTGAATCCAACATGGATGAAGAGGCGGAAAAACACCTGCGCGCTTCCTACGAGGCTTCCGTTCGCTTGCTGGGCAAAACCGCACCCAAAACCACGGGTATCGGCAGTCGGCTAGGTCAGTTCCTATACCTGATTGGGCAAATGGAGGAGGCCGAAGAGTTGGCTCGATTGACCTACCAAAGCAATCTCGAGCATTGGGGCCCCGAACACTCCGACACGCTTTCCGCGGGCAACAACCTGGCAGGACTTCTGCTCAAAAATGGGCGCGCTTCTGAGGGACTGGAGCTCATGCATGATGTGCACGACCGGGCCCGCAATAGTTTTGGCCCCAAGCGTCACCTAACGCAACGTTTGGCGACCGTGCTAGGCAATGTGATGATGGGGGCCCGTGACTTCCAAGGCGCGCGCGATTGTTTCTCCCTCGCAGTTGAGGAGTGCTCAGAGCATTTCGGTGATATGCATTCGTTGACACTCGTAGCCCGGCTCGGTTTGGGCACGGCCGCCTACTATCTGGGGGACATGGTGACCGCTGAGAAGGAATTGCGCCTGGGCTTGCTTGCCCAGGAGAAAACGCTCGGTGAAAGCGCACCAGCTACGGTCACAACGCGCAACAACCTTGGCATGATGCTGCAAGCGGCCGGCATGCTGGAGGAGTCCGAAGAGTTGCTGTCAGCCAACCTTGCTATTCGTAGGCAGAAACACGGGGACATGGACCCGGGCACTCTTCAGGCCGTCCACAACATGGGGTTTCTGCTCGTACGAATAGAGCGCTTCGAAGAGGGCAAAACCCTCCTAGATGAAGCACTAGCAGGCCGCCGCAAACTCTTCGGTGATACCCACCCGGCCACYYTGGAGTCCATGATGAACGCGGCAGATGCCCGYCTCAAGTTAGGMGACCCCGCCGCCGCYATWCCGCTYTGGGAAGCCGTSCTCAAYKCCGGCCCYAAAGCCTTCGGCCCCGACTCTCCCCGCCTAGAGACWTGCCGCANAGGSCTAGCCGAAGCCAAAGCGCAACTCGAGTAACGCGCCGCCTCTCCGTGTAGCGTAGGTCGCCGAGATTCAACGGCGGCGGAAATCAGTCGCCTTGTGAATCGATTCGCGGGGCGGCTGTGTTAGATCTCGCATTGAACGCGTCGAGGCCCCTAGGCATCGAAAAATATGCAAAAATCTGGGACGCCACGCCGAGCTTGGGCACCAGGGGGTGAGGCAACACTATGAATCACCTATCGGAAAATTTCGAGTTGGCAAAACTACTCAACCAAACATCCTGGGCGTCGCGCCTGGCGGTGACTTTGGTTGGGCTAGGGGAAGCAGATGACCTCCTACAGGAGGCTTGGGCACAGACCCTTGCAAACCCTCCGCAGGAGACGATCGAGTCGCCACGCGCCTGGCTTGCAGCGATTCTGCGTCGAGGAGCGTCGAAGAAACGACGTTTGGCGGGACGCCGGGCTGATCGGGAGCGTCGGGTGGCACGCGAGGAAGCATTGCCCTCGACCCATACATTGCGCGTTCGCGAGGAGGATCGCGGCATACTGGTTGAGGCGGTTCTTGGTTTACCGGATAACCTGCGTGAACCGTTGGTATTGCGCTACTTCGATGAGTTGTCTCCAAGTGCAATCGCAGAGCACTTGAACATTCCTGCTTCGACGGTTCGCAGTCGCCTACAACGTGGTTTGGCCACGCTCCGTGAGCAACTTGAGCGAGAACGGGGCGAAGAGTGGCGTTCCTGGTGTTTGGGATTTATCCCAATGGGTTTTGAAGGAGCTGCCAGGACGGCCCCGCCAAAGGTGGCTTCGTGGGTTTTGGTATTGCTCTTGGCGGCCGTTTCGTGGGTTGGCATGCGATACATGGGCCCCGGCTCGTCTCCCAATAATGTGGAGGAGCTCGCAGCCCTTGCGCCAGGACTGGCTGAAGAGGAGAACGAGAAGGCACTGACTCTAACGTCTGTGCAAGAGAATGGGGAGGATCGAGTGGTCGTACCCTCTGAGCCAGAAACAGAAAGTGCCTACCTACCCTTAACTCCTGAAGCATGTGTATATGTCCTGCGAGGCCTTTGCCTTGATGGACAAAAGAACCCGGTGGCCGGAGTTCGCGTACGAGTGGCCCGTCCTTTTACAGGAGCTCTAAAGGGTCCCAGCCACTCCACTACTTCAGGTGCAAACGGTCGCTTCACTTTGCCGATCGGCCCATGGTCCAGCGAAGAGGTTTCCGCTCCGCATCGTATTGTGATGCTATTTTTCGAGTCCGAGAATTACCGTTCAGACACTCAACGAATCGAGCTCAAAGCACAACGGGAGATCGGCATGGGAGTCGTTGATATGATTTCTGCGCCTCGTTCGGTGCGCGGGCGGGTGTTTGCTAGCGATGGCCTATCGGTGAGCGGCGCTCGTCTTCTCTTGCTGAGGGACTTCGAGGTTGAGGAGGCCAGGGCAGATTACTTCCGCGCCGCACTTGTCAAAAGCAGGCTGATCCCAATCGGTGTTCATGGCTACATCGAAACCGATTTTGACGGGCGGTTTTCATTGCAAGCCGTTCCAGCCGAACCTGTGAGATTGGTGGTTTTCCATAACGGGCACGATGGGCTTCTGACCGATACCCTTGAACTGGGGAATGAAGGGCATATGGATTTGGGAGATCTGAAACTAGAGGCCTGCGCAATGGATCGTTCGATTCGAGGTCGGGTTGTTCCCGTGGCTGGCGAGCGCTTGCATGGCGCCTGGGTGATGGCCCGTTTTTCAGAGGATGATTGGGATAGCGTAGGCAGTGGGGTTCCGATAGTAGTGGGCGTTGATGGGCGATTCTGCGTGCCTGTGCCGGCTGGCGCTTCGTGTGAAATCGTCGCTCAATCCTACGATGGCAGCGCGCGTTCGAAGAAGGGGTTGAAAGTTCCGGCAGGGTCCAATGACCTGGTCGTCAAGCTAGAGCCGCTCGCTGAGAAGAAATCGTCAAGGCCCTATTCCTTGGATGCAAAGCCCAGGATTAGTGGGCGGGTTTTGCATGCGGGTCAGGGAGTTTCCGGAGTGTGGATCACCTCATGGGGGCTCGCCAGTACAGGGAAGAAAGGCGCGAACGTAAGCCACTACGCCTCGGCGCAAAGTGGACCAAACGGCCGCTTTGAGATAGCCGGTTCGTACCCAGGTCCCTATCGGTTGGAGGCTTCATTCGGTCCTTGGGAAGATCCCCTGGTGGGTGAGTGGGGGCCCGTCGAGCTGAGCGGGGACGCCACCGATGTGAAGCTAGAGTTGCTCGCTCCGGGTTCGATCCGCGGCGAAATTGCGACTCCTGGTTCCGAGCCGATGATCGGTACAGTGGTGAGGGCCATGAGCGAGGGCCGCAAGGCCCGTACGGCGGTAGTTGGCGCGGCAAACGACTTTCGATTCGATGGGCTGCTACCGGGTCGTTGGAGTTTGGTTCACGAAGCGACGGCACGCAAGAAGAGTGGGAATCGAGAGCCCGTGCATGTCGATGTTGAATCCGGCGTCACCTCATCGGCGAAAATGGAGCTTGCAGGTGAACTCTCTTGTCAGCTCGTCGGTAGTTTTCTGATCAATGGCCAACACCCGCCAGGCCATTGGGCACTTAGTCTGACTGTAGATGACAAGCACGTGCCTGCTCCTAGATTGCGGGCGCGTGGTGTGTTTAGGGTCGCTCCTCTCCAGCGGGGGCGCTTGCTCTGGTACGCGGCTTTGCGAGGCAAATACACGCAAATGTTCCACCAAGAATTGGAGTTGGAAATCGGCGAAAACCAGTTGGACATTGACGTACCTACCGGTCTCTTGAATCTAACGGACCTGCCCCTTCCTGATGAGATTGACATGGAAGGGCAAATGGACTCACCCTGCTGCCTTACATGGAAGGGCCCCGATGGGGTGGGCTGGACGGCATTCCTTTTTAGGGCGGACCAGGGTGCCTTGATGTTGAAAACCGTGCCCGCAGGAACCATCCAACTGCGCTACCAACCCAAACGCAGCCGTGTACTTCCCCAGGACTCACCGGTGGTTGCAGAGGTTGAAGTACTTGCAGGGGAGACTGTGAAGTTTGCTTGGCCGTTGCGATGACTTCCATATGACGAGGCCGACAATACCGAACCAGGTTTAGTTTCGTGCACTTCGGCCCGAATCTAAACCTGGTTCGGTGTTGTCGGCATTGCTGAGGGGAGATCGTCTGTGATCAATCCGGCGCTGACCAACTCTGCGCGTGTGCCGAGTGAAGGGATGTTGGGGTTGGCTTTGTGGCGGGAGGTGTGTTCGAGCTTGCGGCAGGAGCGTAGGAGTCCTTGGATTTCGGAGGGCGTGTGGTTCGGGAAGAAGCGGGTGGCTTCGCCGGTCATACGCTCAAAATCTGCGTCGGAGAGTTCGGTGTGTCCGAAGAGGGCGGCTTCTGCGCCGGTGTCTAAGAAGCGGCTCATGCGTTCGATGCTGCCGACCTTGGTATAGGAACCGGACTCCATGTCGATTCGGCTGTAGGTCCATTCGACGCCGGTCAGCTCGCGCAGCTCGTCCTCGTCGTTGTGCGCTTCTCCCACTCCGTGCAGGTCGGGGGAGGGCATGGCGTCGATCAGTGGGGCCGGGACGCCCAATGCGCGGGCCAATTGGAAAACTTCACCTTTGGCCAACATGTCGATCGGATTGGTGTCAACCTCGCCGTCCCCACCCTTTTGGTAGAAGCGCAGGAAGCGATCTTCGCACTCATTGCCCGTGCCGTGCCGAATGCCGCCGCCAGTCATGCGGTTGTAGCCGCGGCCGACAGGGGCGCGTAGGCAGGAGCGTATGGATCCAAGCACGGTCCGGTCGGAATCGATGCGCTGGCGTACTTCTTGAATGTCGTAACCCGCGGCTTCAAGCGATTCCTGCATCTTCGAGGTCAGCTCATCGAAAATGGAGGTGAGGTCGAGCACTACGAGACGAACTCCGAAGGCCTCCGCACACATCTGCGCGCGCACTTGGAACTCGTTGCCCGAGTGGATGTTGCTGTAGACGGTGGTGACGTTTTCGGCGCCCTGGGCGCGCACAAGCAGTCCCAGCAAGACTGCGGAGTCGATGCCGCCACTGAGGTCCAGCTGCGCGCGAGGGTTGTGAACCTTGGCGTGTAGGTCGCGAATCGCTTGGACTCGGTTTTCGATCAGGAGGGGGCCGTCAAGTACAGGCATTATGGATCGTTGGTGAGGCGGAGGAGGAGGGTGCTGAGAGTTCGGGGGGGGTCCCTAGCGATCGTCTCGGTAGACCTTCTCGTCCTCGGCGTCGTCTTCGATGGGCTCGGCCGTTTCCTCGATGGGGTCGTTGGAGTCGTCGTAGAAGTTGTTCCTGGCGCCGTTGCCGCTGGAGCCGTAGAAGTTGCGGGAGATTTGG
>JAESRM010000171.1 GCA_016764635.1 Planctomycetota bacterium | reverse complement strand
GGTCAGGTCGAACTCTTCGACGGATACGCACTTGGGCAAGTTGGCCTTGAGGGTATTGAAGAAGGCTGTGTCGCCGGCGGGGTCGCTTAGCGGTCCCCCTTCAATGGAATAGCGGCTGGTTCCGCGTTTGGGCAGCATCATGATCGCTTTGCCCGTGGTGGTGCGGGTCAAGCGGGCTGCGATCTCTTCGGCCACTTGGCACCAGCGCTTTTCGTCTAGGCGTGGGGCCAGGATGATTGGATTGTGGAAGACGACCTGGTGGTCTTTCCACAGGTCGGGGATTTGGTTGGGTTCCACTAGAAGGCCAATGTGCTCTGCGCCGCCGGGGCAAAGCACCTGGGGAAGGCCTAGGGATCCCGCCACGGTCAGGCGTTCGGGTCCGCCTGCGCGCAGGCCTTCGAACAATTCATCGGAGATCTCGCCGAGCGCATAGTCGAACACCGCTCCGATGAAACCTTCTTTGATCATCTGTTCCATGGCCAAACCGCCAGAGCCCACGGCGTGAAAAACGATGACCTCGTAACCGCGTTCGCGGAAGAGTCGCACAGCGCGCATGGCGCCATCGGTCAGCACGCCCAGGTTGGTCATGCCGATCACCGGCTTGTCATCCTTGGTGGTCACCACGGTGCTAGCCACTTGGGTCATGCCCCAAACGGCACCGGCGCCATTGGCCAGGATACGGCGGGTGAAGGGGTTTAGACCTAACAGGTCCCCGACGGCGGGCATCATGGTGATGTCTTTAATACCCACGAAGGCGGATGTGTCGCCCGAAGCCACGGTGGAGATCATGACCTTGGGAAGCCCGTAGGGCAGGGCCTGCATGATCGCACAACCATTGCTGGTGCCTTGGGTGCCTCCCATGCCGAGCACGCCGTGGATTTCGCCGGCTTCGATGCGCTTGAGCAAGATCTTTGTGGCGCCGGCTACCATGACCGGGGAGGCCTTCTGCCGGGTGGGGTTGGCCCGTAGCTCGGAGATGGACTGGCCGCCCGCTTGGGCGATCTCCCCATGGTTCACATCCGCTGGAAAAACCGCGTCTCCCACCACTCCCAGGTCAAACACGAGCGCGCGCCCGCCCAGGTCTTCAATGCAGGTCTTGACCCAGGCAGCTTCCTCGGCCTTGGTATCCAGGGTCACGAGGATGGCGATCGTCTTGGTGCTCATGACTTCCTGTTGAAACGTAGGGCGCGGAATTCGGCGGCTGCGGCGGACACGGCCCGTTCGATAGGCAAGCGTTCCGTGGAGGAACCGGTCCAAAGACCGTCGGCCGTGGTGTGGTCCAGGATGTACTGCCCGTCCTCCGGAGTTTCAAAAGCAGCGCCGTGGGCGATCAGCAAAACGTCGGGGTGTATTTTTCGAATCTCACCGTAAGCATGTTCGGTGCGAGCCGCGGTTTGCTCGATGGTCTCCCCGCTGTCGTAGCCGGTTTGGCCGCCCTTGGTGGTGCCGGCGTGGAAGCAAAAGATGTCGGGCTTGGCCTCCTCGACGACGCGCAGGCTGTCCTCCAAATCGAACGCCAAGCCGATGGAAACCATGTCCATCTCTTGAGCGAGCCGCAGCATGTCGATTTCGTTCTGCAGGTTGATGCCCGCGCTCTCGAGCACACGCCTAATCTCGCTGTTCTTGTCCACGTAGCTGATCGAGGGGCTGATGTTAGAAACGGACTCGACCCCCATGCGCTTGCAATCCTCGAGCACCATGCGCATGTCGCGCAGGGGATCATTGGCGTTCAAACACGCGCAGATAAACGCGTCGCCCTTGATGGCGGGCATGATGTCCTCGCGCGTGTAGCGCATGACCTGTTCGTTCGAGTCGAGAATGGGCCACATCATGCTCATGGTGCCCATGCCGTTGGAGCGCAGGCGGGCACCCGAGAAGGTGTTGATGCAATCCACGCCCTCTTGCTCGAGTATCTTGGCTACCAAACCGCTACCGGCACTGGAGATCAGCAGGGGAATGTTGGCGTCGACCTTAGCGCGCAGCTTGGCCAGARTTTCGGTACGGGAGGTTCGGGGTGTGATCATTTGGTTTCTTGGATAGCCGGGATTCCGTCCCGATAGTCGCGAGGAACCATTCCCTTGCGAAAGGCGTTGAAGCCGAAGTTGGAGGGGTTCCACGCACCGAGCATTTTGGCTTTCAGGCCAGCGGCGGGRATTTGWGAGTCCATGGACAAGGTCCAAAACACGCCATTGAAGAACATGCGACGCAGGTCCTCGTTTGACCAATCCGTGGCCGCTCCCATGGTCGTGGACAGGATGCGTTGTGATTGACCGGCTTGCCATTCGCGTTCACGCACCCAAACGACGGGATGCATGGGGGAGTTCTTGGCGCCTTCCACGGGTTGGCTTTCTGGCGTCATGCCATCGAGCACGGCACCGTTTAGGAGAACCGTTGCGTCGGCGGGCAAGGAACGGATGGCGTACACGTCGGTGGTGCCAAAGACATCGGTCACGCCCCTGAGCACCGGATGTTCGGCCGCTTCCGCATTCACCACTGCGCGCGTGGCTTCGTGCCCGTGGTGCCCATGATGGGCTACCCAGGTTTCCCCTAGGAACTCACCGCCGAAGCCGCCCTTKGGKTTTTTGCTGGTCCACGTCCAYTTYGCAAAGACGCTTTCCTTTTGCTTCTTGTAGTTGAAAGCGTGGGTGGTSGTACGGATTCCAATCAGGGGYTTGCCCGCATCCATGTGCGCCATGAYGTGYGCCATGTCCGCATCCGGCAACTCACGGAAGCGCAAATCCAAAACCAAGAGATCCGCATCTGCGATCAGGTGCAAACCAGGGATGTGGCTCGACTCATTGGGATCGATCTCACCCGTCTCGGGATTCTGGCTGAAAAGCACGACGCATTCGAAACCGTGGTGGGTAGAAAGCAGGCGCGCGAGCATGGGCAGAGCCTCTTCGGAGCGATACTCCTCATCCCCAGCCACAAGCACCACGCGCTTGCCTTGCCCGGGGCCCGAACCGCCTTCGTAAACAAGCCAACGTGGGTCGCGCTCAGCAACTCGCTTGGAGGCGGCGCCTGCGGCGGAACAGGAAACCAGTAMGCCCAACAGGCAGGCGATRMACAGATAGATGGAGTTGGACATATGTAGGCATAAGGATAATGTAGACAACACTATGACATCCAGAATATTGCGCTGCGTGGCTCCACTCCTACTCTTCGTGGCCTCCTGTGGGCATTCAGAATCCCCCGACGTGCAGGAGGGCATGGGCCAGATGGAGATGCCCATGGATGCGGAACCTGCACAGGACTTCTTCGTCCAAGGCGATCGGGTGGTGATTATCGGTAGCGGACTCGCTGATCGTTTGCAGCACGACGGCTGGATGGAAACTTACCTGCAAGCGGAACTCGGCGGACAAGGGGTGACTTTTCGTAACCACGGGTACACGGGGGATCGCATCGATCACCGTCCGCGCAACAAAGGTTTCATGGGYGCGGATGATTACCTGAGCCTTTCCCAAGCCACGGTTGTCTTCGCCATGTTCGGCTACAACGAATCCTTCGACGGGGATGCGCCCGGTTTCGAAGCTGCTATCGCAAAGTGGATCGAGCACACGCAAGCCCAAAACTATTCGGGCAAGGGAGCACCTCGCATCGTGCTCTTCTCTCCCATGGCGGCCCAGGACCTACGCGATTCGAACCTGCCGAATACAGCCGAGCAAAATGCACGCTTGGGCGCATACGCCGCTGCCATGGAGAAGGCTGCCAAAGCTAGCAACATCACCTTTGTGGATTTGTTCACTCCGACCCTGCACCACTTCACCATGACCGCCAAGGAGCCGTTGACCATCAATGGTATCCACCTGAACGAACCCGGCAACCGTATGCTGGCCAAGGTTGTTTCCCGCGCGCTCTACAAGGGCGTCACCCGCCGCAACGAGCAGGATCTTCAGGCCCTGCGCGCTGCCGTGCTCGACAAGAACTGGCATTGGTTCAACCGCTATCGCGCCACGGATGGCAACGACGTTTGGGGTTCCCGCGCAGGACTGACATTTGTTGATGGCCAGGACAACGGCACGGTCTTGCAGCATGAGCTCGTCCAGCTCGACGTGACCAGTGCCAATCGGGACAAGGTCATTTGGGCACGGATTGAGGGCCAGGCCATCGAGCCCGATGACAGCAACGTGCCCGCACCTATTGCGGTTGTTAGCAACCTGGATAAACCCCAAGAACAGGGCGGCATTAGCAAGATTGGCGACGGCACCTACCTGGGCGCCAAAGAGGCCATCGACAGGATGACCCTTGCCAAGGGCCTGGCCGCCAACGTGTTTGCCTCTGAGGAAATGTTCCCCGAGTTAGTCAACCCCGTGCAGCTTGGCGTGGATCCYAARGGCCGCCTTTGGGCAGCCGCATGGGCCRCCTACCCCAAGTGGGAACCGTTGAAGGAAATGAACGATCGCTTGCTGATCCTGCCAGACGACGACGGGGACGGGGTGGCCGACCGCTGCATCACCTTCGCCAAGGTGCACAACCCCACGGGCTTCGAATTCTGGAATGGAGGCGTCCTGGTGGCCTCCGCACCCGAATTGCTGTTCCTTAAGGACACGGACGGGGACGACGTGGCCGACGTGCGCATTTCCCTCCTAGGAGGAATCGACTCGTCCGACACGCACCACACCATGAATAACTTCGTGCTGGGGCCGGACGGCTTCCTCTATTACCAGCGCGGCGTCTTCAACGTGTCCAACGTGGAATCGCCCTGGCAGGCGAACCAGCAATCGGGCACCTCCGGCATGTACCGCTTCAACCCGCGTACTTTTGAATTCCGCTTCCATGCCAGCAACRGCCCCAATCCCCACGGCATCAGTTTTGACCGCTGGGGTTACCACTACGCCACCGACGGCACCGGGGGCGCGTGCTTCCAGGTTGTGCCCGACCAGGACGGCAAGTTCAAAATGCGGAGGTTGTTGAAGCACACGGTGCGCCCCGTTGCTTCCAGCGGCATCCTATCCAGCGAGCACTTCCCCGCCGAATACCAAGGCGACTTCCTGCTGTGCAACACCATCGCCTTCCTGGGTCTCAAGCAATACGACCTGGCCTTCGACACGGTCACTGGCGAGGTCAACGGCACCGAAACGGAGGATTTTCTGGTCTCCACCGACCCCAACTTCCGCCCCACCGATTTTGAGATCGGAGACGATGGCGCCATGTACGTYTCCGACTGGAGCAATGCCATCATCGGCCACATGCAACACAACGTGCGTGACCCTGCGCGGGACCACGCCCACGGCCGCATCTATCGCATCACCGCGCAAGGCCGCGACCTCGCCAAACATGTCAACGTGAGTGGGCAGCCCATTCCTGCCTTGCTCGACTTATTGCAACACCCCACCGACGGCGTGCGCCAAAGGGTGCGTAGTGAACTGTCGGCCCGCGCCACAGGCGAAGTCATCGCGGCCACGGCCACCTGGTTGAATTCCTTTGACATTCATAAGACAGAAGACGCCCACGCCTTGCTCGAGGGCCTTTGGATTCACCAGCAGCACAACGTCATGAATCGCGAGCTCCTAAAGCAGTTGCTGAATTCCCCTGAGCCCCACGCGCGCTTGGCCGCGCAGCGCGTGCAGTACATGTGGGATCACAACAAATCCACGCCCAGCCAGGTGGAGTCCGAGCAAGAGGCCTCCCCCGCGCCCACGCCCCCGGATGGCGCCATCGCGATCCAAACGATAGTCGAGGGCATGCGCTACGACATCAAATCCTTCACGGTGCAAGCCGGCACGCCCGTCAAGATTTGGTTCTACAACCCGGACTACATGCCCCACAACCTCGTCATCGGTCAACCCGGGTCCGCAGGGGAAATTGGCCTTGCAGCGGAAGCCCTTGGCGCCGAGGGCTTCTCCCTGGCATTCGTACCCGACAACGACAAGATCATCGCGGCTTCGGGCCTGCTCAATCACACTCAAACCGAGCTGCTCGAATTCACCGCGCCTTCGACGCCTGGAGATTATGACTTCGTCTGCACATTCCCGGGCCATTGGAAACTGATGCGCGGAATCATGCAGGTGAAGTGATCCGCGAAGCCGCAGGCGCCTAGCGCGGCTTGCCCGCGTAGACCTGCTTGTAGTAGTCAGCGAGTTTGAGCTCGCTGGCTGCGGCCTCGTCGATGATGACAGTCGCGCGCGGGTGCAACTGCAAAGCTGAGGCGGGAACCATTGCCGTAAGGGGTCCTTCGATGGCTTGGGCGAGGCAGCGCGCTTTGCCCTGGCCGGTGGCGATCAGGACCAGGTGCCGGGCCTCCAGGATGGTGCCAATGCCCATGGTGATGACGTGCTTGGGCACCGCATCCAGTACGCCATCAAAGAAGCGCGCGTTGTCCTGGCGGGTAGCCCCTGTCAAGGTTTTGATGCGCGTGCGCGATGCCAACGACGAAGAAGGTTCGTTGAAAGCGATGTGCCCATCGGTACCGATACCGAGCAGCAAAAGATCCATGCCCCCGGCCTCCTGAATACGCTGTTCGTAGCGCGCGCACATGGCTGAAACATCCGGGGTGGTCGGGTCAGGGCTGATCAGGTTGGACCCGGCCAGGTCCAAGTGCTGCGTGAAGCGATCCTGGATAAAACTGCGATAGAGTTGCGCATGGCCCGCGGGTAGCCCCAGGTATTCATCGAGCAGGAAGGCCGTCGTGCTTGCAAAGCTCAAGCCTTCTTCCTTGTGCCGCCGAATCAACTCACGATAGGCGAGCAGCGGGCTG
>JAESRM010000070.1 GCA_016764635.1 Planctomycetota bacterium | reverse complement strand
AATCGTGCTGTTCAAAGTGAGAATCGCCTCGAACTTTATAAGACCGAGCTACAAATAGATACGAACCCTCGTCCTCGTCTTTGGCTTCTCCTGCGCCTCCGTCGATAACGGCAACGCCGGAGCCCAGTGCCCCGCCTCGGCCGCTGCCACCTGCCCCGCATCCGCCCAAGATTGCGCCGATTGCGGCCCCAAGTGCGACGGAGCCTGCGAGACCACCGAAGCCATGGCCATGTCCGTCACCCTCTGCGGTGGCTGCGGCCAAGTCAAAGGCTCCCCGGATTGCTGCCTCGACGGCGCCACCAAATGCACCGGCTGTGGCCTCGACAAGGGCGCTCCCGGCTGCTGCAAGATGGAGAAAGGCAAGGACGCCAAGCTTTGCGGATGCGGCGAGATCGGCGGATCCGATGCTTGCAAAGCCAAGTGCGCTAAGAAAGAAGCTTGCTGCGCCAAGCCCGGCTCCGACGCTTGCAAGACCCAGTGCTCCAAGTAAGGATCGCGCGCAATAAGGTGTGATCCACACCTGCGTTCAAGACGCCTCGCCATGCGGGGCGTCTTTTCATTTAATCGGATTGCCCGGCGCTGGCCCCAGGCTCATCGCCCAAGGGATTGTCCCCGCAAACACGAACGTGCGCGATTGTTTCGGCAGGGAAGCGCTTCTCCAAGGCCCCACTCAATTCAGCGCCAGGACCCAAGATCCATTCCCGATGCAGCCGCGGGTAACGGTCCTGCAAGGCCCCGCCGTGGACCCTTCGAGCGCGCACTTCCGGACTGGTGGACACGTGCAAAACGCGGTCCGCCAAGCGCAGGACCCAAGGCTGCTGCAAGAAAGCTCCATGCACGACCTTCCAACCAGGCACCGCATCCCCCAGCGCCGCCTGGAGCGGTTCGCGAGGAACGGTGGCCAGCACCCGGTCCCCATCCTCGAGTTCTTCGGGTTTCAAGGATTGCAGGGAATCAGCGAAAAGGGCCGCAGCGTCGACCCTTTGGGCCGCTTGCCCACGGGCTTCCAAAGCCCGCACAAGATCCCTGGCCAGGATAGTTTTGCCGGCGCCCATGGGCCCCAGAATAAGTAGCACGCCCGAATCTCCGCCCAAGCAAAGCGAATCCAGGAGAGATGCAATCCATGCCTTGCGCATGAGCAACCGCGGGATGAGCCCATCCATTCCGGGCAGCATGGCCTCCGCCCCGCGCCCTTCGCCCCGGTCCGCGTAACCCCGGGTCAGGTGCACATGGGGAAGCCCATTGGCCCAGGCCGCCAGGCGGTCTCCCGCCCGATCGCCAACCATCACCGCGCTGCGGGTTTGAAAAATGATCAACAACTCTTCGATCATGTCCGCTTTGTTGCGAATGCCGGGGCTTTGCAGGCAACGCGCTTCTTGGACCCAGCGGCTCAAGCCACCCGCTTCCATCATCGTGTCCAAGTAGGACTGGGGGCAATTGCTCGCCACCCCAATCGCCACGCCTCGATCCTGAAGCTCTTGCAGGGTGGCTTGCACCCCGGGCAAGAGCCCCATGCGCCCCTCCTTTAGGAGCTTATCCTCCTCCTCCACACACGCGTCCATCACGACCTTGCGCTGCTCGGGGTCCAAGTCGTCGAAGACCTGATCGAAACCTTGCTCAAGGGGCAGGCCCACCATGGACATCCACTGCTCGCTGGTCGGCAGTTCGCGTTCGAGGCTTAGGGCCTCAAAAGCTCGCAGGGCTCCGGCCCGGGCCGCATCGGGCCAGAACCTATCCGTGGCAACCAGGGTGCCGTCCAGGTCGAACAACACCGCATCAAAGGGAAAATCGGGGCTTTGCACAGGTTCACGATAGTGCTTCCCGGCCCCAATCCCCACCCCGCTCCAGGGATCTCGCCCAATTCCGACCCAGCACCCACCAGCCACTCGGCTCCGGGGCCCTCGGGCGATATGCTCTAGGCGACACGGCCCCCCCCTCGCCCATGCAATTCCTACTCAGTCTCTCCCTCCTCGCCCTGCCCCTGGCCTCCATTCCCCAGGAGACCGCCCCGCCCTCCCAAGCCCTGCTGCGCGAACTTTGCCAGCAGCCTCGGGTCGCCGGAACTCCCACTTCCGAACGCGCCACCGCCATGGTGGCCCGCGTCCTGAAAGAGAACGGCTTCACGGTTTCACTCGACCACCGCGAGGTCCTGCTCTCCTTGCCGCGCAGGCTGTCCGTGCAAGCCTATGTGGATGCGGACACCAGCCCGCCCTTCATCTCACGCATCTGGAACTACGATCCAGACGCGATCCCCGCCGGCGACATGCCGCCCTTCAACGCTTGGACCGCCAGCGGTTTGGTGCGCGCCATGGTGCTCGACGTGGGTTATGGAACGCGCGGGGATTTTGAACGCCTCAAGGATGCCCGCATCAAGATCGAAGGCACCATCGCCATCGCCCGTTACGGAAAAGGCTACCGCGGCAACAAATTGGCCCTGGCCGAAGAGTTCGGCTGCGTGGGCATGCTGCTGTTCAGCGACCCGGACGATGATGGCGCCGGCAAAGGCGCCACTTGGCCCGAGGGTCCTTACAAATCACCGAATGCCGCCCAGCGCGGTTCCGTGGGTCCCATGGGTAGCGTGCTAGGCGACCCCTCCACCCCGGGTTTCGCCTCTCCTATGCCCGGCCGCAATGTGGGTGAAGGCCAAACGCGCCTGACCGACTTCGCCCTGGCCCAAGCCCTCCCGAAAATCCCCTGCATGCCCATCGGTGCCGCGGATGCGGTTCAGATCCTGGCAGGCTTGGGCCTTCGCCGAATGGAGGACGCCTCCGGAAAGAAGCGCTCCGTCCCCATCGGCCCCGGCCCCGTCACCGTGCGCCTCGAAATCGATGCGCCCCGTGAGATTCGCACCATCACCAACGTGATCGGAAGTTTGCCCGGTACGCAGCCTGGTGTGGTGATGGCGGGCAACCACCGCGATGCTTGGGTGCGAGGCGCACACGATGCGGGCAGCGGAACCGTGACCCTGCTGCGCGCCGCCCAACACTTGGCCGCCCAGGTAAAATCCGGCTGGAAGCCCAAATCGACCATCTATCTGGCTTTTTGGGACGCTGAGGAACAAGGCCTGATCGGCAGTACTGAATGGGTTGAGATGCACAAGGGTGTCCTGAGCCAATCCCTCAACCTCTACATCAACGTGGATGCGGCGGTCAGTGGTCCAAATTTTAGAGCTTCGGGAAGTCCAGGCTTGGAGCCCTTCTTGGCTAAGGCGCTCATCCAAATGGAGCATGCCGAAGACGCGCCCAAACCCCTGCCCACGTGGCTTACATCAACAGGTGAACTCCGCAGGTTCAGCCTGCCGGGATCCGGTTCCGACTTCGCTCCTTTCCTGCACCACCTGGGGCTGCCGGTATTGGACATCTCCTTTTCCGGAAACCCCGGAGGGCAATACCACACGGCCTTCGATGATGTCCCAATGGTCGAACGTTTCCTGGATCCTGGTTACATCAACCACGAGTTGGCAGGGCGCACGATGGCCGCCATGCTCACCACGGCCTCCGAAATGGGTCGCGGGGTTTTCAGCGACAATCATGCGGCCAGGGAATGGGAGCGCCACTCGCGCGAAGCCCGGGAATGGATGGGCGCCCGCCACGCGGGTGGACTCGCCAGTGCTTTCAACCGCCTGGCATTGAGCATCGAAAAAGCTCACATTAAAGGCGTGAACGGATCCCTGCTGCCCCCCATGCTGTACCGCGGTTTGCTGCGCACCGAAGGCTTGCCTCGCCAACCGTGGTTCCGAAATGCCCTGTGGACCCCGGACAAGGAATCGGGCTACGGCAGCCAAAAATTCCCCGTCATGCGGCTCTGTGTCGAAGCCGGCTCCCAAGGTGCCCTGGATTTTGAAGTGACTCGCTTGATCAAAGAAATCGAAGCACTCACCCACGCCTGGGCACTCGTGYCCCTGCGCCCGGAACCTGAAACCGATCCTGAGGAATCCCGTTGAGGGATCTCTGGCCTTTCTTCAAACGCTTTTTGCGCTATCGAACCCGCCTCGTGGCGGGTTTGTTGTGCATACCCCTTGCCCAGTTGGCTGACGTGGGCATCACGCTGTACATCGGCGATGCGATCGACCGGGCGCGCACGGCGGATGAATCGACCTGGATGCGAAGCGTCCTGATCTGGTTGACCGTTTTCGCATTGGGCCGGGTGGTTTTCCGCTTCCTGCAACGCTGGTTGATCGTGGTGGTCTCGCGCCAATTCGAGGTCGACCTCAAGCAGGACACCTTCGACCGATTGACGCGGCTCTCCTTCGACTTCCACAACAGAAGTCGATCCGGGGACGTGGTCAGTCGCCTGACCTCGGACGTGGAAAACGTACGCATGTTCCTGGGACCAGGCCTTATGTACACGGCGGGTGCCGTGGTCGTGGTGCCTTTCTCCCTGGCCGTGCTCTACTCTTTGCAGCCCAAGGTCACCCTGACCATGATCGTGCCCATGSTKTTCATGGGCTGGATCATGAAGAAGCTCACWCCKCTCATCCACCGCCACTCGATGGCCGTGCAAGAAAGTTTGGCGGACATCAGTCACCGGGCCCAGGAGAACTTCGGTGGCATTCGGGTGGTGCAAGCCACCGGCATCGAAAGCGGTCAAGCGGCACGTTTCGCCGACTCCAGCCGCAGCAACCGGGACAAGCAAATCGCCGTGGGTGCCGCCCGGGGTTTGACCCACGCTGCGATCCATGGATCCTTCGACGTGACGTTCATCGTCATTTTGGTCGTGGGCGGCATGGCTGCGATCGATCAGACCCTGCCCGTGGGCGGCCTGTTCAAATTCATCGACCTGACCATCAAAGTCTTTTGGCCCCTGATCGCCATGGGTTGGATCGCGGGTATGTACGCGCGCGCTACTGCCAGCGCCAGGCGCGTGACCGAGCTGTTGGATGAGGAGCCCTCGATCCAAGACGCCCCGGACGCGGTGGATCTGGATCCGCTGCGCGGCGAGATCGAGCTGCGCCAAGTCACCTTCCAATACGAAGGTGCCCCCGCCCCGGCCCTGCAAAACATTACCTTCAAAGTGGAAGCCGGTTCCACCTTGGGAGTCGTCGGCCCCACGGGCAGCGGCAAGACCACCTTGCTCGCGCTCATGGGACGCCTGTTCGACTGCGAAGGGGAACTGACCGTGGACGGCGTGCCCATTCGCAACATCTCTTTGCAAAGCTTGCGCAGCGGCCTGGGCTACGTGCCCCAGGACTCGTTCCTGTTCTCCGCACCCTACGACGAAAACWTYCGTYTCNNNRMCGATNGNWYRAGRYSRSCSWGCMSCAGRTNNRWGWCWATRTNCKACRSRMYRMMWTKGANSMWKWRGTKYTYAACTTCCCGGATCAATACCAACAACTCGTGGGCGAACGCGGCGTGACTCTGTCCGGTGGACAACGGCAACGCACGTGCATCGCGCGCGCCCTGGCCAAGGAGCCGCGCGTGCTGATCCTCGACGATTGCCTCTCCGCCGTGGACTCCGAGACGGAAAAAGACCTACTGGCCAGCCTGCGCGACGCCGGTCAAAGCCGCACGGTTTTGATCGCCGCCCACCGCCTGTCCAGCGTCTCCAACGCGGACCAAATTTTGGTGCTCGACAAGAACGGTACCATGCAAGCCCTGGGCACCCACCGGGAATTGATCGCCCAGCCGGGCTGGTATCAAGACACTTGGGCACACCAACAACGTCGGGTGCAACACGCGGGGGAAAGCGAATGAGTCRCTACAAAGAAGACGAAGGCGCGGTCGCGAGCAAGGCTTGGGACCACCGTCTATTCCAGCGTTTGCTGGTTTATGCGCGCCCCCACTGGCTCTTATTCCTGAAGTGCTTTGGCGTTCTATCGTCCCTGTTCGCCCTCGAATTGGCCGGGCCTTGGATTTGGCGCCAGACCCTGGACGGTCCGGTGCGAGCCGCTTGGGATGCCCCCGAGGGCGCCGACCGCTCGGTGTTCGTCGACACCCTATTAGAGTGGGTGGCCCTGTATACGGTGGTCATCATCGGATCCACCATCCTGCGCTACTTCCAGGTCGCGACGCTCAACCGCACTGGACAAACGGTCATCCACGACCTGCGCACCCAACTCTTCAAGCACATTCAAAAGCTGGATCTRTCGTTCTTCGACAAGCAGCCCACCGGGTCCCTGGTGACGCGCGTGACCTCGGATGTGGAGAACCTGGCTGAATTGTTTTCCTCGGGCATTGTGGCCCTGGGTTTCGACAGTCTGCGCATCGTGGTTCTGGTGGTGGCCCTCTTTTGGATCCACCCCCAATTGGCCCTGGTTGTGCTGTGCCTGCTACCCATCCTGATCGGGATTTCGATCRTTTTCCGGGGGGGCGCACGCAAGGCCCACCGCACGGTCCGCGCACGTCTGGCAAGCCTCAATGGCTACCTGCAAGAGGTGCTCTCCGGTGTGCGTGTGGTCCAGGTCTTCCGCCGCGAAGAACGCGTCTCAGACAAATTCCGCGACCGCTTGAACGCCTACTTCCTGGCCAATAAGCGCACGATATTCCTGTTCGCGTTGTTCTTCCCCGCCATGTCCCTGGGCGTCTTCATCATCCAAGGCACCGCCTTGCATGTGGGCGTCGATGCCATGATCGAAGGCCAACTCACCTACGGTCAGTTCTTCCAGTTCTGGCTCTTGCTTGAAATGCTGGTACGGCCCATCCGGGAATTGGGTGAGCGCTACAACGTGCTTCAATCCGCTTTTGCCTCAGCAGAACGCATCTTCCAGGTCCTGG
>JAESRM010000350.1 GCA_016764635.1 Planctomycetota bacterium | reverse complement strand
GACGACGACATGAGCCAGCCCCCAGCCTCTCCCCCCGAAATGGAGCGCCCGCATCTGACCATGCCCGCCCCCGAATCCGAATTATTGCGCCGTCTTTATGCGCAGGCCGAGACGATTTTTGAGTACCGTTCTTCTGAGAGCGAAATTGCTCACGCTCAACGGTTGGAGTTTCGCCAGGGATTCCTGAGCTTCATCGACGAGCTGTGGAAAACCATCAACCTACGTAACGAAGTCCATCTCTTTCGTGATGGGTTGTTCCGGTACGAGATATCCACGTTCAACGAAGGTGCCGTTCGCGAGGCGATCCTCAACGCATTGGCTCACCGCGATTATCGTTTTGGGGGGTCCATCTTCATCCGTCAGTTCCCACGCAAGCTCGAGATCATTAGCCCTGGAGGATTCCCTCCCGGGATTACCTTAGAAAACCTGTTGTGGCGACAGTCGCCACGTAACCGTCGAGTCGCCGAGGTGATGGCCAAGTGCAACCTCGTCGAACGTTCCGGGCAAGGAGTGAACCTGATGGTTGAGGCTTGTGTGCAGGAGAGTAAGCCGCTCCCGGACTTCTCCGCCAGCGACGACTTTGAGGTGAATCTCGTCCTCAACGGCGAAGTTCAGGATGACCGTTTCCTCGTCTTCTTAGAGAAGATTGGAGCCGAGACACTCGCCTCGTTCACCACAGAGGATTTTCTTCTGTTGAATGCGGTCCAGGGGGAGGGGGAGATTGGCGAGCGCCTACGCTCCCGTCTGCCAGTGCTGCTTGGCTTGGGTGTCATTGAGAGCAAGGGACGTGGGCGTGGAACCAAGTACATGCTCTCCCAGAGGTTCTATAACCTCACGGGCAAGCCTGGAGCCTACTCGAGGGAGAAGGGGCTCGACACGGAGACCAACAAGGCTCTCTTGCGGAAGCACATCGAGCGGTACAAGACCAATGGAAGTCCCTTGCGTGACCTTCAGGAAGTCCTTCCTGCTGTGTCGAGCAAGCACATCCAGCATCTCTTGGCGGGCATGAGAATCGCTGGTGAGGTGCACCTACGGGGCAAGACACGGGGTGGCCGCTGGTTCCCAGGGACAGATCCAGGCATCCAGGAGGGTGATCTATGATTGCCTACATTGACGGCGCTATGGATATTCAGTCGGTAATTGGTCGGCAATTGGTTGCCGTAACCCATTGGCATGGCAAGCACTTAGCTATTGCCGACGCAGTGGGTGTTACTGGTCAATTCTCGGTAATTGTCGGGGAGATCCCACCTGCAGGGATACCTACCGGCGGCAATACAGAGGCACAGGCCTTGTGCGGTAAGCCTCGCAGCCGTGCTGTTCGCAGAACCCAGAGCCTCCTTCGAGCCTCTACATTGGCCCCAGTCCACTCGATTTCATCATGAAGGCAACACAAGTCGATCAGGCACTGCTTCAGAAGTTCGTCGTCGATGGCGACCGGATTGTGTTCTGGCACGATCCGAACACAGAGTTCGCCGAGTACGTCGCGGGTGGTTTGACGGAGGGACTGTCCGACGTGAAGGTGCTCCAGGTGGCGGAGGTGGGCGGCCTCTCCGCCAAGTTGATCCTTGAACGGGAGGACACCTCAGGCAAGTACTTGGTCTATAGCCAAGGCGATCAGCCGGTGGCTGAGGAGGATTGGCTCCTGGATGTACGCCTCTACAGCTCGGAGTTCCATGCGGATGTTGCCAGCCTTTGGCTGCAAGAGTTGGAACTCAGCAGCCTCTACTTACGGGAGCACCTCAGGGCACGTGAGGCCTTCCTTGGCAGCCAGGAAAGGCGCAGAAAGCTCAAGCACCACCTGGAGAAAGAGGACACAGAGTCCTTGATCGACCTCAAGATGATGGCGGTCATTGCCGGAGCAGATGTCCCCAACCTATTTGCTGTCCTGCGCTCTCTTTGCCACGGGCATGTCGTGGACGGGCGCTTTGATTTGGAGGCCACTCCTCAAGCGCTGGTCACTCTTGAGAAGATGGGGCTCCTTGAGCCGTTCTGGACACTAGTACAGGCGGACTTCGGCTATGCCCACGAAGAGCCTTCGATGGCTGGCTTGCTACGCCACATCTACGTGTCGGAGCTCAATCATGAGATTGGGGATGCGAAGCTCGGAGGCTTGACCCAGTTTGAATTGCCTCCGGCTGGGCGACAGAACGCGGTGGTCTTCTTGGCGCAATGGCGAGACTCGAGCACTAAGGCGACGAGTTATGACGCGGCGGCGGAAGCGATAGCCAAGGAGCTCTCCATTGGAGACTCCTTGGCGGACCTGTCCCTGGAGGACCTCTCCAAGGTCTTCACCTTTTGGGAGGCGGAACCTCAAGTCCTATCACGGCTCAAGGACCGCGTGCTCGAGACCGCCGAGACGCCCGATCTGGAAGCTGTAACGGACCTAGCAACTGAACGTAGAACGGGGCACTGGCTGGCTGGACCGGATTCGGAACGCCCTGAGCGGCGAGCTGTGGCGGATGCCTATGCTGCGGTCGTAGCGGCTGCGGAGCTATTCACGCTACGGATCACCCACCGGCACGGGCTGAACTTCGATAGTCCAGAGGAGCTGCTGGCTGCGTACCAGAGCGAGCTGTATCGGTTCGATCAGCTCTATCGCCGATTCCATACGAACGCGAAAGCTGCGCAGGCCCAGTCCTGGGATCTACTCAAGACCCTTGCGGAGGAAGTGGAGGGAGCCTACGACCAGGGATTCCTGCAACCTCTTGGCCTAGCCTGGGGAGACTTGTTGGACGCGGGCTTCCTCGACAGGTGGGAGTTGTCGGGACTGACCTCTCAGCAGACGTTCTACGAGAAGCACATTGCAAAGCACCTGAAAGCGTCGGAGCGTAATCGAGCCTATGTCATCATCAGCGACGCCTTCCGGTATGAGGCGGCGCAGGAGTTGGCCGAGGCGTTAAGTAGCAAGTACCGCATCAAGGCCAACCTCGGTGCGATGCTCGGTGTCCTTCCTTCCTACACGGCCCTGGGCATGGCGAGCCTGCTTCCCCATGAACGGCTCGAGTACAGCGACAAGGGGGATGTGCTTGTGGATGGGAAGCCGATAGCTGGYACGGAAGCCCGTGGCAAACAGCTCGCCAAGGTTCAGGGCATGGCTGTGCAAGCCAAGGACTTGCGAGGCATGAAACAAGATGACGCACGAGAGCTGACGGAGGGCAAGCGCGTCGTGTACATCTATCACAATGTGATCGACGCTCGGGGCGACACAGCCTCGACGGAAAGCGAGACTTTCTCAGCAGTTGGAGAGTGCATCACCGAGCTCCTTGATCTCGTGAATTTCTGCACCAATAAGCTGAATGCAGGCACGGTGTGGATTACCGCCGATCACGGTTTCCTCTTTCAAGAGAAAGCGCCCGTAGCTACGCAGAAGAGCGAACTGTCCTGCAAGCCGGAGGGCGCGTTTAAGAGCAAGAAGCGGTACATCATTGGGCGCAAGCTAGGTGATGCTCCCGAGGTCCACCACGGGGCATGCAAGGTGACGGCAGGAACCGCAGGCGATGCAGAATTCTGGGTGCCAAGAGGCAGCAATCGCTTCCACTTCGCTGGTGGTGCTCGCTTCGTTCACGGGGGAGCCATGCCCCAGGAAGTAATCATCCCTTTGATCGTCGCCAAGATGGTTCGAGGCAAACGACAAGAAGCCTCACGGGCCGAGAAGGTTTCGGTGACCGTGACCGGCAACAAGCACAAGATCACAACAGCCAAGCACCGATTCTTCATTCTTCAAACGGAACCCGTCAGTGACCGACGCAAACCCATCACTCTGCGGGTGGCGATCTATGACGGTGATCTGATGGTGACCTCGGTGGAGACCGTTACATTCGACAGCCAGTCGGACAGCTTTGAAGAGCGGGAAAAGGCCGTTCGCCTCAAACTCTCCGCACGGGTGTTCGACAAGTCCAAGCCGTACGAGCTGGTCCTTCGTGACGCAGACACGGACATCCCAATACTCTCATTGCCCGTCGTGATAGACAGGACGCTTACCGATGACTTCTAAAGAAATAGACACCAACACGGGCGATCTCGATGCGCTCCTCAACGAGCACTTCGCAAGCAAGATCGTCCGCAAGGACTTGACCAAGCTGGTGAAGGAGGGGGCCAACGTCCCTGTCTTTGTGCTGGAGTACCTCCTGGGGAACTACTGCTCCTCCCAGGACGAGGAGATCGTCGAGGAGGGCTTGCAGACGGTCAAGGCCATCCTTGCGGACAACTTCGTCCGGGCAGATGAGTCCGAGAAGATCAAATCTCTCATCCGCGAGAAGGGAACGTACAAAGTCATCGACAAAGTCAACGTCCAGCTCAATGAGAAGCGAGACGTGTACGAGGCGCAGCTTCTCGCGCTTGGCATCAAGGGCGTAGTAGTTCCCACCTCGACGGTGAAGGAATACGAGAAGCTCCTGGTTGGGGGCATCTGGGCGCTCGTGACCCTGGAGTATTTCTTCGAGGAGGGGCAGAAGGGATCACCTTTCTCTGTCCGGCAGCTAAAGCCGATCCAGATGCCCAACATGGACATGGACGATCTGCGAGCGGGGCGCAGCAAGTTCACAGCGGATGAGTGGATTGACGTGCTCGTCAGGTCGTCGGGGATGGAGCCCACCACTCTGGAGAAGAGGGTCAAGTGGCACCTGCTGTCACGCTTCGTTCCCTTTGTGGAGAACAACTACAACGTCTGTGAGCTCGGCCCCAAGAGCACGGGCAAGAGCCACATCTACAAGGAGGTCAGCCCGAACAGCATCTTGGTGTCGGGCGGTCAAACCACTGTCGCCAACTTGTTCTACAACCTGAGCAGGCGTCAGATTGGGCTCGTTGGCGTTTGGGACGTTGTCGCCTTCGACGAGGTAGCCGGGATCAGCTTCAAGGATCACGATGGCGTCCAAATCATGAAGGACTACATGGCCTCTGGCTCCTTCGTAAGAGGGCGTGACTCTCTGAATGCCAATGCGTCAATGGTATTCGTCGGCAACATCAGCAACATCAAGTCGCTGCTGAAGACTAGCCACCTCCTCTCTCCGTTCCCTGAGGCGATGATCGACTCGGCCTTCTTTGATCGCTTCCACGCCTATATTCCAGGCTGGGAGATCCCGAAGTTGAGGCCGGAGAACTTCACGGACAGGTATGGCTTCATCGTTGATTACCTAGCCGAGTTCTTCCGCGAGATGCGCAAGCAGAACTTCGGCGATGCTATCGCTCGTTACTTCAAGCTGGGGCGTGACCTGAACCAGCGGGACACCATTGCAGTCAAGCGGACAGTGTCCGGTCTCTTGAAGCTGGTCTACCCCCATGACCAATACGACAAAGAAGCTGTGCGCGAGTGTCTTGAGCACGCCCTTGAGGGAAGACGGCGAATCAAGGAGCAGCTCAAGCGCATCGGCGGCATGGAGTTCTTCGATGTTCATTTCAGCTACATCGACCTAGAGACCAACGAAGAGAGGTTCGTCGGCGTCAAGGAACAGGGCGGCGACATGCTGATCCCTGAGGATCACCTGAATCCGGGTGCCCTCCACACCGTTGCACCTGGGAGCGATGGGCACCTTGGGCTCTATCGCCTCGAGACCCAGGTCACCGCTGGGTCTGGACAGTTGAAGCTGTCAGGCCTGAGCTCAAGCATGTCCGCGAAGGAGTCCGTGAAGGTCGGCTTCGACTACTTCAAGGCCAACGCGAATCAGATTCAGGCCTCGGCAAAGGCGGGTGATCATGACTATCACCTTCACGTTGTGGAGTCCCATAACACAGGTCCCTCATCGGCCTTGACCCTGCCCAGCTTCGTGGCCCTGTGTTCCGGCCTGCTAGGCAAGCCGGTCGATTCGCAATTGGTAGTGCTCGGAACCATGAGCCTTGGAGGAAGTCTGGTCCCTGTCGAGAATATCGCGGAGTCGCTGCAGGTAGCTCTCGACGCCGGAGCCAAACGCCTGCTCTTGCCGATGGCTAGTGTCTCGGACATCTCCACCATCCCTGGGGAATTGTTCGCCAAGTTCCAAACCAGCTGGTACTCCGACCCGCACGACGCGGTTTTCAAGGCGCTGGGCGTTCATTAGGTGCTTGGCCGGGGTGCGGCCCTGGCGGAAAGGATCGGCGAAGAAGGAACCAACCGACCCGTTGGTACCGAAAACTGACAGAAGGTCACCCCCTGGAATCGCCCCTCAGGCATCCCAGGGCATGGTCTCTCGCCCACTGCAGCTTTAGCTCCAAGCTGGACCTATATAACAGTGCGCGGCGTGCCCTAGCCCATCTGTAGGTGGCTCTAACTTTCCGCGTGAATCTGGCTTTTGCAGCCAGAGTTGGCTCTGGTTCTATGTCAAATTGACATGGATGGCTCTGGTTCCCCCCTCTGGTTGTCTCCATTGGCTGGTTGCTCACAGGGAGTCGGGTTTGCGTAACGCATCAGGGTCCCCCGAATGGGCACCCGGACCAATCCAGTCTTGCCGAGCCACAGCAGCCGCCCCGCTTTCTGGTCCCCTACCCGTGGGGGGGCGAAAGTGGTGTCCAGATTTGAATGGAACCCGCTAGTGCTGCGCTTCGCGGCGGCGTTGGACGATAGACGCCCGCACCGCGTCCGCTGCACTGTTGATTGGCGGCACGCCCAGTACGGCGAAGGCCCTGGGGCCACGGCCCTCTTCCCAGGCGTAGCAGGTGTTAGCAGCCTTAAAGTCGGGTAGGTCAAACACGGCGACGGTCCCTGACCGCGCGGTGCTTCCTGCGACCACCTCGTGGACGAATTGCTCGCTGGGATTACTTCCGTTGGCTCCCTACAAG
>JAESRM010000069.1 GCA_016764635.1 Planctomycetota bacterium | reverse complement strand
TTCGATCGCGGACCTCGATGGCAACCACCGGATTCGCTTGATGTACGCCTACCCGGGCCGATTCCCCTGGGGACTCACCGAATTGCTGCGCGATCACCCGCGCGTCGTACCCTACCTGGACATTCCGATTCAGCACGCGACGAGTCGCATGTTGAAGGCCATGCGCCGCACCGCGAGCGTCGATCAAGTCACTTCAACCTTGGAACGCCTGCGCAAAGAGGTCCCCGGAATCACCCTGCGCACAACCATGCTGGTCGGCTTCCCCGGCGAGCAGGAAGAGGACGTGGACGCTCTCGTGGAGCTGATCGAAAACTCCAAGTTGGCCCGTTTGGGTGCATTCCCCTTCTCCGTGGAAGAGGGCACCCACGGCGCTGAATTGCCGGATCGCGTGGATAAGGACGTGATCGAGCGCCGTCTACAAAGGGTTCTCGAAGCTCGTGACCGCACCCTGAAAGCGGTCCAGGAAAGTCACGTGGGCAAAACGGTCACCGTCACGGTGGACGAACCGCCCGACGCGGAAGGCTGGGTCGTCACCCGCGGAGATTGGGATGCGCCCGAGGTGGACCCGTTCATTCGCGTGTTCGCTCCCGACGCCCAAGTCGGTCAGGACTTGTCCGTCAAGATCGAAGAGGTCGACGACGAATTCAATCTCATCGCAACGCAAGCGAATCTGGAGGCAGGTTCTTGAACGGTGTCTTTGCCCATTGGCCCAACCGCATCACAGCCATCCGCTTCTTCGGAGCCTTGGTTTTGTTCGGTGTCCTTGAGACCCTGTCGCTGGAAACCCTGGAGTCGATTGATCTGCGCCGGGGCGCGGTTCAGTGTTCATTCTGGCTATTCGTCGTGGTTGCAGCCACGGACTTCCTGGATGGTTACCTGGCGCGCAAGTACAAGTTGGTTTCCGACTTTGGGCGCATCGCAGATCCCTTCACCGACAAAGTGTTGATCCTAGGCGCCATGATCTATGCGGCAGTAATGCCTTGGACGGGGTCGTGGATGCCGACTTGGATCGTGGTCGTGATTCTTGCCAGGGAGCTACTCGTAACGGGCCTGCGCGGCTATGTGGAAAAGCTCGGTGGCGAGTTCCCGGCAGACCGCTGGGGCAAGATTAAGATGATAGTCCAGTGCACCGCAGTGGGTGGTGTGCTTTGGCTCGAGGCGTACAGTTGGCCCCCGGCCTGGTACAGCTTTTGGAGCGGTCTGGTGCATGTGCTGGTTTGGGCTACGCTGATCACGACGGTCGGGTCTGGAATCAATTATGTAGTGCATACCGCCCGTTTCCTGAAGGCTCAGGAAGAGGACTGATAGGCCCATGAGCAAAGCTCTCAGCAAAATATTGGACTGGCGCCTGATGTGCGTGACCTCGGGCGGCCTAGGTCTAGCACCGGTGGCGCCTGGAACTTTTGGAACCCTTGGTGGGGTTTTGATCGCCTGGTTGCTGGTGGGGACCCAGTCCTTTTTGATTTGGACCCTCGTCGCCAGCGTGGTTATTTACTTCCTGGGTCGGGCCTTGGCGCCCTGGGCCGAGGAAAATCACGGCAAGGATCCGGGCCTATTCGTGCTCGACGAGGTTGTGGGCTACCTGCTGACGGTGGCATGGATCCATCCCCCGACGCCCCTGGCCTTGGGCATGGCCTTCGTGATCTTCCGCTTYTTTGACATTCTCAAGCCGGCTCCTATCCGCCGTTTAGAGCGGATTGGTGGTGGGGACGGAATCATGCTCGACGATGTCATGGCCGGCGTTTACGGTTTTGGGGTCATGTTGATCCTGCGATACGCCTTTCCCGGCTCAGAAGCCAGCCTTTGGGCCTTGGGTCAATAGTCCATGGGTCTTGCCGCACGCTTCGCCATTGGGGTTTCCCTCGCACTCATCCTTGTGATGGGCGGGGCCGGTTCTTTCCTGTTCCAACGAACTCAGGCCGTGGTGGAGAGCCGTGTGGATACCGCCTTGAGCCAGGCCGCGGCCGAATCAAGGACCGCGTTGGAATGTGAAGAGTCGGGTGAAGCGCACCATAAGGAAATCTCCACGAAGGGCATCCTGAAGGGCAATGGCGTCATGCGTATGGATGTGAAGATCCTGGCGGGTCCGAACAAAGGTAAAATAGCCAGGCGTTACTCGACTCCGGATGGGCGTTCAATCGTGGTCCCCGCGATGCCGAAGAAGGGCAAGAAAAAGGACCTGCTGTCGCTCTTTACCTTCGTCACAGGCATGGTGATTCTGGTGGGCGCTGGCGTGGCCAGCTTGATCGCCAAGCGCGTCGCCAGGCCCCTTGAGGATCTGGTTCAAGACGTGCGCATCATTGCGCGCGGCAATTTGAACCACCGCACCCACGTGCGCGGCTCCGGCGAAGTCCGGCAGTTGGCTACGGCCATCGATCGCATGGGAGGCTCCTTGGCGGAAGCCCAGGCCTCCGAGGTGGAGCTGGGTGTGCGACTGCGCGAGCGCGAGGTTGCGTTGGAAGTGGCCAAGGCCCTTTTACCCTCCGAGGAGCCCTGGGTCGATGGCTATCGAATCACTGGCGACTATGTGGCCTCCGATGAGCCTGGCGGTTCTTTCTTCGACTTCTGTGGGGACGGCGCCCGCCCGATTTTCATGGTATGCGATGTGAGCGGCCAAGGCGTTCCCGGTTCCCTGGTAGGGGCGACGGCCCGGGCCTACTTGCGCAGCACCTTGCAGTCCAAGACGGACTTGGGTGAGGCCCTTGCATGGGTCAATCAGCAGCTGCATAGGGATGTGGAGCGTGGCCTCTTCGTGACTGCCATGGTCGTGGTGTTGGACCCCATCGAGCACGTGGCCCATGTGGCCTGCGCTGGCCACAAAATGCCTCTCCTGCGCTATGACGCCGAAGAAGGTCAGCTCAAGTCCATGCAGCCCAATGGTTTTGCCCTAGGGTTCGATGCTGGGCCCATGTTTGAACGCCGCCTTGAAGTGGTGCAAATGCCCTTCCAGCCCGGCGATCGCCTGGTTCTTTCTGGCGCAGGCGTGGCCGGCTTGCCCTCCAAAAGCACGGGCGAGGAATGGGGCGAAAAAGGCCTCTATCGCTCCCTTCTCAAGCATGCAAAGTCCGACGCCCAGGGACTGTTGAGCGGCATATTGCAGGATGCTTCAAAACATTCAGGTCAAGAAGTGCCACCTTCGGACTATTCCTTGGTCGTTATATCCCGCGATCCCGCCTAACCATGCAAATCAACGAATTTCAAAAGCTCATCGAGCGCATCTACTACGAAAAGGACTCCGCCCGTGGGATGGAAGGCACCTACATGTGGTTTGCAGAGGAATTCGGAGAGCTGACCCGCGCCCTGCGCCGGGGCCAACAGGACGAACTGCCCGGCGAATTCGCCGACGTGTTCGCCTGGTTGGCGTCCCTGGCATCCCTCGCCGGCATCGACTTGCAGGAAGCGGTCATGCAGAAGTACGAGAAGGGGTGTCCCCGCTGCTTCCAGGCTCCTTGTTCCTGCTGAGGAACGACCCATGGCGGAACTCTTCGAAAGCGAAGAGAGCCTCTTCGTTGAGGTTGCACTAGCCAAACCGGTCCGCCGGGAGTTCACCTATGCGGTGGATCCCTCCTTGGTGGATCAGGTGGCTCCAGGCGTACGCGTTTCCGTCCCTTTCGGACGTAGGCGCGAGGTCGGAGTTGTCGTGGGCGTGGCGAAAGAGTGCGATCTGCCCGCGTCCCGAGTGCGGCGAATCCATGAGGTTCTGGACAAGGAACCGGTGGTCGGTCAGGACCTCTTGGACCTCACACGCTGGCTGGCGGACTACTACGTATGCGCCTGGGGCGAGGCCCTGGCCGCGGTTTTGCCCGCAGCCCTGAAGCGCGAAGGCGAGCAACGGCGCGTGACCATGCTGCGGCCCGCCGAGGGTATCGGCACCGCCGAACTCGAGCAGCTCGACGGCAAATCCGACAAGCAATTTCGGCTGTTGCGCACCCTGCTAGGTGCCAGCGGTCCTTTGCTGAGATCCGAGGTGCTCAAGCGCCTAGGCCTTTCCGTGTCGCCGGCGAGCTCCCTGGTGCGCAAGGGCTGGGTGATCGAGGAGAAGGTC
Source organism: Planctomycetota bacterium (assembly GCA_016764635.1). Lineage (GTDB taxonomy): Bacteria > Planctomycetota > UBA1135 > UBA1135 > NORP259. The sequence goes on along the minus strand of JAESRM010000069.1, from coordinate 2,731 downwards.
GAACTCGAAGTGGATTCGCTTACGGGAGGCGCAGACGACGGCAGTCGCGTCAGGCCTGAAAAACTAAGTGCGGATCAGGAAGTCGCAGTGGCAGCCATGGAAGTGGCCCTCCACGACGAAAAGGGCGGCACATTTTTGCTGCACGGCGTCACGGGCAGCGGCAAGACCGAGGTCTACCTGCGCACCATCGAAAAGGCCCTGAAGCTGGGCCAGGGCGCCATCGTGCTCGTTCCAGAAATCGCGCTCACGCCGCAAACCGTGGGTTGGTTCGCATCCCGGTTCGGCCAGGTCGCGGTCATGCACAGCCGCTTGACCGACCGACAGCGCTTGCAAATGTGGCGGCGCGTTCAATCCGGAGAGCTGCGTGTGGTGGTAGGTGCGCGCTCCGCGATCTTCGCACCCGTGCAGAACCTGGGCGTCATCGTCGTCGACGAGGAACACGAACCTTCCTTCAAGCAAGGATCGACGCCGCGCTACCACGCCCGTGACGTGGCCGTCGTGCGCGCCAAACGCTGTGGATCCGTTTGTATTTTGGGCTCGGCCACGCCTTCCCTCGAGAGCTACGAAAACGCGCGCCGGGGTCGATACCAATTGTTGACGTTGGCTTCGCGCGTTACAGCTAAGGGCTTGCCGGAGGTCGCCATCGTCGACATGAAAGGTGAAAAGGGCAACCCAATGATCTCCCACGTGTTGCGCGATCGCATAGTCGAGGCTCTGGGCCGCAAGGAACAGTCGATTTTGTTCCTCAACCGACGCGGATTCTCACCGACCCTGTGGTGTGGGCAATGTTACGAGGTCGTGCGCTGCAAACAATGCGACGTGGCCATGACCTATCACCGGGGCCACGGCCGAATCGTGTGCCACTCTTGCTGCGAAGAGCAAGTGCCGCCCAAGGACTGCCCCTCCTGTACAGCGCCCGGGCTGAAATTCCTAGGCCACGGCAGCGAGAAGGTTGAAGTCGTCCTGGCTAAAACCTTCCCAGAAGCACGTATTGCCCGAATGGACTCGGATACCATGCTGCGGCGCGAGGATTACGAGGACACGCTTTCCGCCTTTGGCCGTGGTGAAATCGACATTCTCGTCGGCACCCAAATGATAGCCAAGGGCTTAGACTTTCCCCGGGTGACCGTTGTGGGGGTGATCTCCGCCGACGGCGCGTTGCACTTGCCTGACCTACGCGCTTCCGAACGTACCTTCCAACTCTTGGCTCAGGTTGCGGGCCGCGMTSGMCKYNCKGMKCYMYSSNGSMCGSAYTKTGRTTCNNNCCCRMGYKCYYGMAMRSSMRGMGATCCAGCACGCTTCGCGCCACGACTTTTTGTCTTTCGCAGAGGAAGAACTCGCCCTGCGCAAAGAGCTCGCCTACCCGCCCTACGGGCGCTTGCTGCGGATCATTCTCGAGGACCCGGATCCCAAGATTGTCGAGCAAGCGGCAGGTGAATTTGCAGCAGCATTGAACGCCACGCTCAAGGACACCGCGCAAACCCTAGGGCCTATGCCCGCGCCCATGGCCATGATCCGCGGCCGCCACCGGCATCACATATTGATCAAAGGCCCGCTCGACGGAGACGCCYTCGGCATCGCGCGCAATCTCCTAGTTCACATGATGGACGGGCGCACCCGCCCCCGCATCACCATCGACGTGGACCCCGTACAAATGCTCTAACCGGGGATCTTTGCTACGGCACCGTATACCCGGTTAGAGCATTTGGCTTTGGACTTGGGCCTCGAACTTCTCGTCGTCCTTGAAAGCGCACAGGTTCCCATCGGGATCGCTGAACTTCGCAATCGTGCCCCAGCTGTGTTCCGCGTAGTCGACGGCGACTCCGTGGCCTTGCACAAGGTCCGCCCATTCGCGCACATTGGGCACGTTCATTCGGAGGCAAGTGACCTGGTTTGCGGTCCGCTCCGAGRCGCCCATTTCCTTGTCGTCGGGCTCGACCATCAAGTAGCTGCCCCCGAACTCGAAACAGGTGAGTGTTTCGGTTGCAAACATGACCTTGAGCTCGAGAACATCCCGATAGAAAGCGACGCACTCGGGATAGCGCTGCACGTACAGGATGAATCCAGTGCGCGAGAAGGTGGGAGCCATGGGGACGTCCTGGTAAAGCCTACTGGGCCGAAGGTTGGCGATTCGCAAGCACCATGTCGCGGAAGCGGTGGAACAGGTGCGCGGAGTCCAAGGGGCCCGGGGCGGCTTCGGGGTGGTATTGCACGCCGAAGACAGGTTGGGTCTTGTGCTGCAAGCCGGCGACGGTTTGGTCGTTGAGGTTGATGTGGGTGACTTCCAAGTGATCGGGAAGCGAGTCCGGGTCCACAGCAAAGGAGTGGTTTTGAGAAGTGATCTCCACGCGGCCCGTGATGTTGTCGCGCACGGGGTGGTTGGCGCCGTGGTGGCCAAAAGGCATCTTCGAGGTGGTCGCGCCCATGGCCAAGGCGAGGATCTGATGGCCCAAGCAAATGCCGAAGATGGGCACTTGGCCGATGAGTTCCTTGCTGGCGTCGATGGCGCTGGTGACGGCGGCGGGGTCGCCGGGGCCGTTGGACAGGAAGACCGCGTCGGGCTTGCGCTTGAGCACGTCTTGCGCCGAGGTGTGCGCCGGCACGACGGTGACGTCGAAGCCGCAGTGCACCAGGGAGCGCAGGATGTTGCGCTTGATGCCGAAGTCGTAGGCCACGACCGAGAGGCGATCCTTCTTGACGACTTTCATCTCGTCCGGATAAGAGTCCGGGT
>JAESRM010000170.1 GCA_016764635.1 Planctomycetota bacterium | reverse complement strand
AACTCTCCCTCCACCGACGGAGGGAGTTCTCGAGCCGGCTCCGCCGGCCGAGACCGCTCTCCCGGTAGATTGATAGTCTGCGGCACGATGCACCCTAGTGGGAGGCGCGGTCCACCCTTGCGGCGGGAGTGTCACCCATGTCCCCGGACAACTGTGTTACCCAGGTGTCGGGTTGCAGAGGGTCCACCCCTTACGCCGCAGCCGACCGTTCTGCCATGCTCTCTTCCAAGTGGGGCAGGATCGAGGGGGTTTGCACCAGGTCCTTGTAGGTGGCGTGCAGATCGCGGAGCTCCAAGGAGACCGCGTCGAAGCATTCGACGACCATCGGATCGAAGTGGCTTCCTTCGCCATCCTGAATGATGCGGACTACCTGGTCGAAAGGCATCGGATCTTTGTAAGGGCGCTTGGACATGAGAGCGTCGAAGACGTCGGCCACGGCAACCAACCTGGCCGAAAGCGGGATGTTCTCTCCTCGCAAGCAGCGCGGGTAACCCGTGCCATCCCAGCGCTCGTGGTGTCCACCAGCGATTTCAATACCCAGGTCCAGCAACGTAGTGTCGTGCAGTTGGTTGCGCACGGCGAGCAGGGCCTTTTCTCCAATCTCGGTGTGGAGTTTCATTTGCGTGAACTCGGCGTTGGTCAAGGGGCCGGGCTTGAGCAGGATGCTGTCGGGGATCGAGACCTTGCCGATATCGTGCATGGAGGCCGCGAGCTGTACATCCCGGATCCATTGACGTGAAAGCCCGCCGTAGCGCCGGTTCCATTCCTCAGCTAGTTTGGCGGTGAAGCGGCACATGCGCTCCACATGTTGGCCCGTATCCGTGTCGCGATGTTCGGCAAGTTTGGCGATACCGAAGATAATCGTGCGGTGACTTTGCAGCAGCTCGTGGGTGCGGTCCGCCACGATGTCTTCGAGTTGATTGTTCCAGGAAACCAGGCTGTGGTCGTGGGCGCGGGTCAAAACCAGGGCCAGGACAGCAGTCAATCCGACCAGCAAGAATCCGATGGATAGCATGCTTGTGAGCTGGCTAGCGGTGACCYTGTTGCTGGCTGCAGTCAGGCCGGAGACCGGCTGCTGTACGAGTAGTTGAGCTCCGCTTGTAGGGTCTATGACCGTGGCCAGGTAGTGTTTGCCGTCGGATGCAAAATCGATCAAACCCTTGGTGACTTGTCCGTTGGGTATGTCGGCAAGGGTGCCGCTGACTACACCGTCCGGCGAATACAGTGTCTCGGCGCCCAGGTTGACACTGCCCAATCCGGGTTGCATGCGGATGTCCGGATGGCAGGCGATGTTGCCTTCCGAATCCAATACACAGGCGAATCCGTCCCCGCCAAGTTTCAGGTTTTCGATGATCTTTTGGGTGCGTTCCCAACCCTCGCTGCCCCGGTCATCGACCGAAGGCAAGCCGCCAAGGGCTTGCAGGATGGACTCCGCCGCCGCCACGTTGGACTGTACGATGACGTCTTCCACACTCTCTGCCACGGATTCGTGGGTGTCCTGGTAGACCAAATTCCAGCCTGCGGCGAAGACGAGGGCCTGGGTGAGGGCGATGAGGGCGGCGACCGCCAGGCCACGCTTCATGACCGAGTTTACTCTGGATTGAGTCATTGTTCCTTATTCGGACGCTGGTCAACCACAGCTGAATTCGCAGGGGGGCCGTGTTGCTTGCTTCTCCGATATCTTGTTTTAAACCAGCGGATTTGCCCCGAATCGGAGCATGTGAGCGGGGGGGGGCAGGTCTGTAGATAGGTGGCGAGGAGCCAAGTCTCGGCCCGGAAATGCCTTTCGTGGGAGGAGACACGCGGGTGATCTCGCTATAATTCGGCCACCATGAAACCCCAGCGTCCCTACATCGCCCTTACCATGGGCGACCCGGCCGGAATCGGACCGGAAGTCGTGACCAAAGCGCTTGCGCGCACTGACCTACGTGAGCGCATGGGTCTGCTGGTGATCGGCCTGGAAGCCGCGCGCCCCGAGGGTCTGGTCGACGGCTTCCCCGAGCACCCCGGCCAGGCGGGTTTTGTGGAGGTTGCCGGGGCCAAGACCTGGGAGATGGGCAAAGCCCAGGAAGCTTGCGGGTTGGCCGCATTGTCCGCTTTAGAGGTCGGTGCCGACATGGCCAAGCGCGGCGATGTTCAGGCGTTGGTGACCGCTCCGGTGTGCAAGGAAGCCTTGCACATGGCGGGGGAAAAGGTCGAAGGCCAAACCGAATTACTGGCCCGTTGGGACGGCACCGAGCGCTATGAAATGGTGGCTGTGGCTGGCGACATGCGCGTCATGTTGCTCACCCGGCACATGCCCCTGCGCGAGGCGATCGCTTCGATTTCAACGGACTCGATCGGCTGGCACTTGGACCTGTTCCATGAGACTTTGCGATCCATTGGTATTGAGCATCCGCACATTGCCATGGCGGGGTTGAATCCCCACGCGGGGGAGGGCGGACTCTTTGGCAACGAAGAAAGCCGTATCCTGCAACCGGCCATCGAAGCCGCGCGCGCCCGTGGTCAGCACATTTCCGGACCCCACTCCCCGGACATGGTTTTCCTGGATGCGAGTCAAGGTAAGAACGACGGCGTGCTCGCGCTCTACCACGATCAAGCCTTCATTCCGCTTAAGCTGCTGTCGAAAGGCCGCGGCGTGACACTCATCGCGGGCCTTTCGTACCTGCGAGTGAGCCCGGTGCATGGCACCGCCTTCGATATCGCGGGCCAGGGCATTGCGGACGAAACCAACCTGGTCGCGGCCTTGGAAAGGGCGGCTACATGGGTGGGCGACCAGCAGTCGGCAATCGGGGATACGGTGACGTAGCAAAGATGCCCGCTAGTCATTGTCCTTAGTGAGTTCCAGGATGATCGCCACGGTGTCCCTATTGGGCTGAAGCCGTCGTGTCGGCCCGCTTCCGAAGCCTAGATCCAGAAAGACCGGCAGCGCTTCGGAGTTGAGAATTTGAATGCCCCAAGGGCCGACCCCGGATTCGACCTGTGCGCTGGAAAGGGCGCTGTTGGCGGTGGCGGAACCGGCGGGCGTGATGACCCCCAAGGCGTCTACAGGGGCTCGTGAACTGAAAGTAACCCCGAAACTCTTCGAGCGTTTCGACGGCCGATCGCCTTGCAATACTTGTTTCACGCCCATTTTCGCAGGCTGTGAAACTATGGAAGGCACCAGGTCTCCCACGAGCAGGGAACTCCAGCCCGGGGTCAGTTCGACTTGGAGGTCATAGACCTTTTGCTCTTGGGGTTCGCTCTCCTCGCCCGCGAGGTCAAAGGGTTGTCCCAGTAGTCCGAAGGACCCCTTGGCGGTGGGCGACACCAAGAACCAAGCGATCTCATCGGGTTCGCATTTGAATTTCTTACTGTTGTGCCGGGGCCATTGAATGGGGATCGGCCGCAGGGAAACCCCATCCGCTTTCATGGACAGCAAGAAGAGCGTGGCGTCGCCGGTCCAGTGCCCTTGGTTCACGATACGGAAGCGACTCGCTTGCTCCTGGTCGACAGCTTGCGGGGTGCGAGGCCGATTGGCTTGGTAGGGGGTGAGGGCCCACTCGGACACCAGCTTGTTCCCGTCCAGGAAAGAGGTGGATAGGATCGCGCCGTTTGCGGAATTGGACAGGGTTTGCGGGAGATTACGACCCGCGCGGGGGTCAGTGTCCTGGTTCCCTTCGTAGGCCAAAGCTTGGAGCAACTCTCCGGCGGAGTTCCAAACCCAAGCGACTCCACCTGAGCCCACACCGCGCAGGTTGGCGTCGTGCAGCATGAATGGATCGGGGTCGCCGGGAAGGGAATGCTCCGGCCGCGTCTTCGCCGTGGCGTCAGGGAATAACTCCACGCCAAACTTCCAATCGTCGGTGTGGGGCAGGTCGACTTGCGCCACCGAACCCCAGGAGAAGAACGCCGCGCAGTGGTTGATGCCGCGCGGGATTCGGTGGTAAGTCTTGCTGCGACCTTTGGACTCGTTTTGGCGGCCGGGAGGCACGGCCAACCAGTTGAGGGCGGCGGCGCCTTGGAAGCCGGGCCGGTTGCAGCTGCCCGAGAAGAGCACTGTGCCCAGGTCCTGATGGGCGGCCACGTTGCCCATGTGGGCAATCCCTTGCCATTTCAAAGGGAGGGAGTGGGTAGGTAGGGGGGTGAGTTTGGTGCCCTTGGCAATTCGCAATTCCGAAAGGGTCCACGAGGCCGTGCGCACATGGTCCTTGATCGGCGGGTCAATGCACAGGAGGACTCGTTCTATGGTTTCCTCGGTACAGAATTCCAAGGGTTCATCGATGCGGACGATCCAGCCGTTGGGGCCGGTTTCAATCGATTGGACTTTTGCGGGCTGGACCCGGCCGCCAGTCGACAGGAATGCGGCGTGCACATTGATCTTTTCGGGCAACGGACCCGCAGGTGTGTCGAGTAGCAGGGTGCAGGTGTTGCTGAAGAGCACCTTGCCTTCGGGCAGGATTTTGAGGGTTTGTTTCGTGGCGATCGTTTTGGATTGTTCCGCACCCAAAAGGGAGGCTTGCTTGGGCAGTCGCTTTCCGGGGAAGGTGAACGCGCCGCTTTCTCCAACCTCAATCCGCAGCTCAGGTTGTTCCGTTGTGGTGAGAAAAGCGAAGGACAAGGGCACTTGCAGATGGCGTGAAAGCAGGGTGAATTCTGATTCACGGATCTCCTCAGAAGAGTATTCAGGGGCGTCTGCAAGGGTGCTTTCCGGCTGCCGCTGGGCCACTTCTGGTGAGTGAATCTCGGGCAGCGGAGGCGGATCGGACGCCGGGTTCTGCGGTGCCCCTTGCACGGGGGTCTCCATGGACTCTTCCGTGGTCGGTTCGCTGTCGCGGTCCATCATGAAGAATCCAGCCACCAAAACGAGCGGCAGGAGGATCAGGAGAATTCGGCTGACTTTCGGCATCGGGGGGGATCTGCGMAGCTCTGCAGCCGCAGGCGCAATATTTGGCGAATGGTGTGAAACCCTGGCGCCTGGGAACGGTCTAGAATGGACGCAAGCTATGGTACGACTATTCCAAACAATACCGATCCTCCTGTTCCTTTCCTTCTGCACCCCGTCCGTGTTGGGGCAAGGGCTGCCCGATGGGGTGCTGGGTGCCTTGGCATCCGCACCCGGGAAGCAGATCCCATCGAAGGTCAAGAACGACCTTCGAAGTCGCTATGAGAAGGACCGCCGTGGGGCGGTCCGCAAACTTGCAGAGATCGGTACTGAGGAGGCTTGGGATTTGGTCCTCGTCGCCATGCAGGACATCAAAGGACAGGTGGCGGACGAGGCTCAATGGCAATTGACCTTCGCTCCGGCCCCGGCCAAGGTGATCAAAAAACTCTATGGAGAGGCCGGGCTCAAGAGCCGGGATGAATGGGTGGCCGCGCGCGCCGCGGAAATTCTAGGCCAAGTCCAGGGGCCCGTGGATGGGGACGCCCTGGTCCGTGCGCTCTCTAAGAAACAAGTTCTGAAGAGCGTGGCGTGTTTGGTAGCCCTGCAAAGTCAGCAGGCCCGCGGAGCCCTCGATTGGGGCAAGAACGGTGACAAGGCGCGGCTCAAGGCGGCTCGGAAAGTAGAGAAATTGATCTCAGCCAGCCCCATGCTGGCGAGTCACGCCTTGCTCGCAATGGCGGAGTTGGATGCGGAACGCACCACCCTATTGCTCGAACGCGCAGGTCAAAACAAGTCACCCCGCCTGCGAGCGGCGGCCTTAATCGCCAGCCAAAGAATCCAAGCCAAGGGCACGATGACCCTGGCCGCCCGCTTGGCAGGGGATCCGGACAGCTCCGTGCGCGCGGTGACCCAACGCACTCTACAACGCATCGGTACGAAGCAAGCCTTGCTGCTGCTGGTGCAGCGCTTGGACTTGGAACCCAGGGAGAAACTGCTCCTGGAATTGGTTCCCAGGATGCGCGCCATGACCGGGTTCAAAGGCAGCCGTAGCAGTAAAGCTTGGACGGGCTTCGCAAATGACCTACCCGGCGATTGGCAAGCGGAGGAGGTCGAGGAGAAAGCGCCTTGGCAAGAGAACAAGAAGGGGAGCAAGGGGACCACGGTCAAGCAAACCCCTGGGCTGCCCACCTATTCCGACCGCATCGTGTACCTGATGGACTTCTCAGGATCCATCTGGAACAAACAAGCCAACGGCCTCACGCGCAAGCAGATGCTGGATCCCCTGTTACACAAGACCATCGACGCCCTCCGCGATGGAACCCATTTCAATCTCGTTCCCTACACGGGCATCGTAAAACCCTGGCAGCGCTCCATCATCGAATCCAGCGCAAGCAAGGTGAAGTCCGCCCACAAATTCATCGACCAGATCAAGATCACGGGACCCGGAGACTTCTACCTAGCCGTGCAGTGGGCGTTGGAGGATCCAGATGTGGATACGATCTGCGTGTTGACCGACGGAGCCCCCAGCGGAGGAAGGCGTTGGCGCATGGAACAGATCACCGAACGCCTGCTGGCCCAAAACGAACTGCGCCCGATCCGCTTCGACGTCGTACTGGTCGACGCCCCCGGCGGCCTAAAACGCCACTGGCAACTCTTGGCAGATGAGTCGGGTGGAAAGATGCTGGAGATTGACCTGGTGGAGTGATGGGCGGTGGCCCTGTAGGGAGTTAACTCCTGCGGAGGCCGGGAGCGGATCGCGAATCCTCGAAGAGAACGATTCGGGTCAGTTCACACGAAGACACGAAGGACGCGAAGAACACGAAGTTCTACGTCAACGAAGAAAAGTGAGCTGCGGACACAATACGGATGGGGTGCAGTCCACCCGGAAATGCGTAAAGCGGAAGGAGCAAAGCAGCGAGGGGAAAGGAACCAATCGAGGTTCT
>JAESRM010000169.1 GCA_016764635.1 Planctomycetota bacterium | reverse complement strand
TTCACCTCCAGAGATTGAATCCCGCGCGCAGCCTCGGCCAGAATGCCCGAAACCCTATCGCCTAGATCGCCCTCGAAGGGCACCTTGGCGTCACGAATCCACCCGGCGAACACGGTCAATTGCTCACGCACCGGCCTTGCAGCGGCTTCACGAACGGCGGCTTCCGCTTCGGCTTTCGCCTTGGCATCTGCGCGCGCAATCCGCACCCGTTCGGCTTCCTTAGCCTCCTCGACCGCTCGAACCTTGGCGGCTTCGATCTCCTGCTTGTGCGCAAGCTCGGCCTTCTCAGCTTCGAATGCTTTGCGCTCGGCGTCGATCTTGGCCTGGGCTTCGCGGTTCCTCGCCTGTTCCTGATCCAGCTTCATACGTTCGGCAGCCATGCGCTTCCGCTCGGCCTCCGCTTCGTTCGCAGCCTTCTCGTCGGCCAGGCGCTTKGCCTCGGCCTCTTGCCGCTCGACTTCMACGCGCTCGGCGTGAKCCACAGCGNCGCCGGCCAGCGCGGTATCGAACTCGGCATTCGTCATGGACGAGACTTCGGACGGCAGGAGCGAACTCCTCACTTCCGACAGTGCGGTCATGCGATCATCCAGCCGGGCCTTGATCTTGGCTTCGCGCTCGGCTTTCAATCGGGACTTCTCTCTATCTATGATGGCCTCCTGCTCTTTGAGGTGCTCCTCGACCGGGGCAAGCAGAGCCGTCAAGCGCTTCGCCTCGGAGTCGACGGTACGACCCCAGGCGAGGGATTCAGCCTTAAGAGCAACCCGAGTCTTGTCGACCTGGATGCGATGCCCTCGGACTTCCATCCTCGCTTCGTGCACGACCTTGAGACCGACCTTGTCCTCGATTCCGTCAATGAGGAGCGGCATGAATCTGGCGGCCATTGCCTCGATTGCAGCGTCGGCGGGGGAGAAGGACGCAAGCGCCGTTTCCATGTTGGGCTTGGTGATTTCCATTAGACTGCCCTCCGAAGTTCTTGGGCGTGGTCCGACTGGTCGTTCTCACGGCGGTCGATAACGCCATCCTCGAACTCAACGCGCAGGCTATCGAAGCTRGGYAGYTCGTTGTCCGCGATGATCTGGAAGACGGGCAGCACGCTCTTCGGCATGCGGACTCCATCGCGGCTATAAACGTCGATCACCTGGTTTTCGGTGTCGATGATGTAATGGTTGCCTTCGTGCTCGGCTTCAACGTAGGCGTCGGATTCCGGGTCGTAGTCGAGCTTGACCTTGAGGATCAAGTCGAAGGCCATGCCGTCGATCTTGGAGACGTTTCCATCGTCGAAGATCAGCCAATCGCCGGGCTCAAAACGTATGCCCGCTGCGTCCAGAGCCTCCCCATTTTCATAGGATCGGATCCCGCGCTCGGTGCACGCTTCGAATAGTCCCGCTGCCGTGTCGGACGGCCACCACTGGAACGCCAAGACCTTCGTGGATAGGAATTCCAAAGGGGAAGTTTCGGGGTGTGGGCGTGGAGGCTCGAGTGGAGTCCCACTGGCTGGCAGGCCAAAGTACGCGAGTATGCGAGTCGTCCGCCAACGAATCAGGAGGACGCGGGCTCCTCGACTTCCTCGTGATCTGGCATCACGTGGCTGGCGATCCAGGCCTTCAGGTTGAGCATATCCTCGCGGAACATGACTAGGGCGGGGATCAGCAGCAGGGTTAGCAATGTCGCAAAGGCCACGCCGCCCGACAGGCTGATCGCCATGGGGATCAGGAACTGGGCCTGCATGCTGGTCTCGACCACCATGGGCGCAAGGCCCACGAAGGTCGTCAGGCTGGTGAACAGGATGGCGCGGAAGCGGCGCGGGCCGGCTTGCATGACGGCCTCTTCCACCGACATTCCACCGCGCACTAGCCGGTTGATCAAGCCGAGTATGACCAGGGAGTCATTGATCACCACTCCTGAGAACTGGACGAAACCAAACCTGGTTCGGTATTGTCCGGACCTTCCGGAATCGGCTCCGAAGGCGATGCGAGATTGAGTCGATGCGGCTTGCGGGAAAGGCAGTAGGGGCCTGACTAGATGTGACCAAAACGCAATGGAATGAGCTCGTCTCCCTCACGACTCAATAAATGGAACGGCGTCGTTCTCCTCGCACGTCAATAGCTGCAGGAAACGCGTGTTAACAAATGCCTTCCCCTTCGACATTGTCTTTTCCTGAAGGACTCCAACTCGGGTTAGTTCTGCTAAGTACTTCGAGGCTGTTTGCCGTTTCGCAAGCCCCGCTTCCTCTACATGGGTGATCGTGCAATAGGGACGCTCGAATAGTAGTTCAATGAGCTCGGCCGAATAGACTTTGGGGAGTGTTTTGCGAACGTGCTCCCGGGTGTCTGCGGTAAGCGATCGAATCGCCGCAATTTTCTGGAGAGTCCAGAGTGATGTCACCGAGACAGCGTCGAGCATGTACAAGAGCCACGGTTCCCAGGCACCGCTTTTAGTGACATCCAAAAGGCGCGAGTAGTATTCAGGCTTGTTCTGGATGATGTATCGACTGAGATAGAGAATGGGAGCGCCAAGAAGTCCACGCTCGATTAGGAAGAGGCTGTTGAGGATGCGCCCAGTCCGTCCGTTGCCATCAATGAAGGGGTGAATGGCCTCGAACTGATAGTGGGCGACTGCCATGCGAACCAAGGGGTCTAAGTCATCGGCTCCATGTAAGAATGTCTCCCAGTTGGCGAGTAAGTCTCGAATGGCTGCCTCGCCGCTGGGTGGCGTGTAGATGATCTTGCCCGTTGCGGGATTGCCAAGAGCCGTCCCGGGGATTTTCCGGACCGCCATTTCTGAGCCCTTGATTCGGCTGCMAATTCGCTCGGCTGTTCCCGTGGACAGGGGCCTGTCCTGAAGCGCGCGGGCACCTTCGAGGAGGGCTTCGCGATATCTCAATGCCTCGCGCGCAGCGGGAGTGGTCCCGGAGTCGCCCGCCATCTGCCGGAATAGCTCATCCGCTGTCGTTACTATGTTCTCGATCTCGGAACTGGCTTGAGCTTCCAGCAGGGGCAGACTGCCCAGCAGGATMGCTGGGTTGGGGATGAGTTCGGCGGCTTGCTTGAGTTCGGCCAGGGCCGCACGAGCTGCTACGCATGCCTTTAGGACCGGAATCGACTCTAGCGTTTCCCTAGGGGGTAGCCGTGGAAGGTCGATAAATGGCCTTCTTGGATCCCAGATGGCTTCCGTGTCGATTGCGTTGCGTTTTTTGGACATGAAACGAGCATATGTTTACGCCATCAACATGACGAGCACCCGTGTCGATAATTTACCAAAATATCGACATCGGTGGGCTGGGGGCAGTGGCAGGGGGCAAGCCCCTGCCCAATCGGCGGCACCCACTCAGGGGCTGGAAACGAGGGCGGCTACGTGGGTGGATAGGAATTCCAAAGGGGAAGTTTCGGGGTGTGGGCGTGGAGGCTCGAGTGGAGTCCCACTGGCTGGGCCTTGTCCTCCTGATGGCTGCTGTGCTTGGCTTGGCCTCGAAGGCTACCCACGACTCCCAGCTAATGGCTTCTCCGCTGACAGCAGAAGGCCCCCAGGATCGCGTTCAAATCAATATTTCAGCGACCGCGGTACCCGACACCTACATTCTCATCCATCTCCAAACAGGGGCCAAAGCTAAAAAGGCCCCCCAAGCAATGCCCAGGAGGCCCAATCGGTAGCGGCAACAGGCCGCTGACCCTTGGCACCCCCGCAAGTCAACACAAACCCCCTCTACGAGGAGGGGGTTCTTATGGGGGTGTTTGATTCTCTCGACATTCTACTTACTATGCCGGTGTCGTCTCACTGCCTCTTTGTTCAGCCAATTGGAAAGCCTCCGATCTCTGTATAGCTCAGGATGCTCCGACTCGAGCAAGACCACCCTCCATACTTCCCCATCTGGATGTATCATATACGAGTCGAGTACCCCATTGTCGGTAGGCAGTTCTAGGCTGCCATCAACCCCCTTCTCAGGGTGGCTGACAAAGTACTGACCGGCGTTAAACATCCCCTGGTAGATCGGTGCAGTMTTCTCGTTGATCAAGGAGTTTATAGTGTCCGCCTCCTCAATGATTTTTTTGACTGAATAGTCCGCATGAATGCGTTCCCATTCAGCAACCTCATCGGGGTATCCAATGATTTTATCATTTGGACCACTCGATCGATGTGAATCCAATTGGCCCGAACCGTTGACATCAAMGGCACCAGATGAATCACGAGTTACATTTTCATCATTGATGGGGACTAGATTACTTTCAGATTCATTGGGCCCGAGATTCTTCGATGATTCAGCCGATGCAATAAAAGCGCTTTCACCCTCATCCTGCGGAGGCATCCACAGGATAAGGAATACGCCGCATGCTATCAGCAACAATGCCGCGATAGATATTTTTTTCATTTTGAATCAGCCATCACAGGATGAGCAAGACACAGTAATCGAATGGTCTGCTGAAATCGGTATCTCTGTCCCGTCTCCACTCTTAACGGTGGTTGACGATTTCTCTCCGCATGATGCGTTGAGGTCAAACTTTCCACTTCTGCGCTGGATCCAACCACCTGCGGCTGAAAACGACACCGCCCACCCGCCGCTACCGTTACAAAACGTCTCAGGGGTAACGCAGTCACCTTGGTCGTCTTCATCGCAAATGGCGTYTTTGGTCTGGACATTGGAAACGGATAGAACATCTGCCGTTCCGCAAGGTGTGGTTGAGACCGAAGCAACACACGTACAGGRGACCGGATCTTCRGTAATGGCCAAGCTATCAGGAATAAGAAAGGCGAGRACGAGGGCTCCGGAGAGAATTGTTGCGAGGGCGCGCATGTTGAAAATTTCCGCCTATAGTTGGAAGGTATGCCTCTCACTGTGCCTTCATTGTTGCAATATATCAATAGCGGCGAGAGAGGCAATTGGGAGCCGTTGAAGCGTAACTGTCGCTTGAAGCCCACTACCCTCGTTTTGAGCGTCTGAGAGTTGGTGTCTGTTCGCCAACGGGCGATAGAAATTCCGCTGGTGGCGGAGGTTTCCCGGGAATGGCGTGAAGCCTCCGGTTAAAGTCCGGCGAAGCTCGCGACGATGGCTTGCCGTTTTTGCTCCACTTCGTCGGCGAAGTGTTTCTTCCAGCCGTGTGGTGTCAGCTTGGCCACATCCGTTTCGGTGAAGAGTCGCGACTGGACGTCGAGCAGATAGGTCACAGGATTGATGCCAATGGCCTTGGCGGTCATGACCACGCTAAACAGGATTGCTGCTGTGTTGCCGCCCTTCTCGTTCAGAAAGAACTCCCAGTTCTTTCTGCCTACGGCCACTGCACGTAGTGCACGTTCCGCTGCGTTGTTTTCCATCTCAAGCCGCCCATCCGTCAGGAATTGGCGCAGGGCGATCTCCAATTTTAGGGCATACCTGAGGGCCTTGCCCATGGGACTCTTCGGAAGGACTTGCGTTTCGGCCTCAGCCATCCACGCGAATAGTTCATCCACGATAGCTAGGCTGTACTTATGCCGAAGGTCAAGACGTGTGACGTGCTCCCGGAAAACTTGACACGGACCTAAGGGATATACTTCCCCCCCAAAGGATCCATTCATGAGTACCACCAGAAGAAAGTTTAGTCCCGAATTCAAACTTGAGGCCGTCCGCTTGGTCACAGACCAAGGCCAGACCATCGCCGAGGTCTCGAGGCAGCTTGACCTCAATCCAGGCCTGCTGCACCAGTGGCGTGCCGCGGTCAAGGCCAATGGCCAGCTGACCTTCACCACCAAGTCCACAGATCAGCTGGAAAGCGAAGAGGTTCGCAAGCTCCGCCGCGATCTCAAAGTAGCTCGGGAGGAGAGGGATATCCTAAAAAAGGCTCTGGGCTTCTTTGCGAAGCTAAAGCATTGAGGTTTTCGTTCATCCATGAACACCGCGAGGAGTTCGAGGTGTCGATCATGTGTCGAGTGCTCAAGGTTTCTCGCGGCGGCTACTACTTGGGGTCGTACCGTGACCACGGCGCCCGTGGTTTAGCGGAGGCTGTCATTCGTGACGCGGCCGCCCGCCTCTTCGAAGGCTCCCATCAGACCTACGGGCACCGGCGCATCTGCGCTGGCCTGGTGGCTCTTGGTATGTTGTGCGGCCCCAAGCGCGTAGCTCGATTGATGAGGAAATGGGACATGCAGGTGAAGGTCAAACGCAAGTTTAGATTGACCACCGACAGCAAGCATGGACTGGCCATTGCCCCGAATCTACTCGATCGTCAATTCGATCAGGAAGCGCCGAATATGGCCTGGGTGAGCGATATCACCTACATCTGGACCGATGAGGGCTGGCTGTTCCTGGCCACGACCATGGACTTATTTTCGCGAAAGGTCGTGGGCTGGGCCATGGCCGATCATATGCGCACGGACCTTGTCACTAAGGCGCTGCAAATGGCTATCGACACTCGGGCTCCCGGCCCGGGCTTGATCCATCACTCCGATCGCGGCTCCCAATACGCCTCCAACGACTTCCGCGAAATGCTCAAGGACAATGACATGCTCGCCAGCATGAGTCGCAAGGGAGACTGCTGGGACAACGCCGTCATGGAAAGCTTCTTCGGAAGCCTGAAAACGGAGCGCGTTCACCGCGACCGCTACAAGGATCACCGAGAAGCTAGGACCGCAGTCTTCAAGTACATCGAGACGTTCTACAACACCGTTCGAATGCACTCGACGCTTGGCTACCAATCTCCGAATGAGTTCGAAGAAGAGCAATCTTCCATGGCCAACGCGGCTTAGAAGTTATCCACATGTTATCAGTCTCCTCTTCCCCGGACCCCATCACCTCCCGGAGGCTTCGCCCCCGGAGCGCCGCGCTGCGCCTTAGCCAGCTTGGGGCTGGCTACGC